>CAJXVQ010000036.1 GCA_913060685.1 uncultured Verrucomicrobiales bacterium | reverse complement strand
ACGAGATCAGCCTCGGTCTCGTGGGCTCGGAGATGTGTATAAGAGACAGCTATCTCCGTGTCCCTCGAACAACTCACCCTCCGCGTCAAGCCCGACGAAATCCCGAACGACGTCGCCACCATGCTTGCCGAGGCCGACCGTCGCTGCGACGACTTCTTTGGCGCCGGCCTCGGCCGGCGCTTCCCCCGCTACCTCCCCAGCGATCCCGCCATCGTTCACGCCGCCATGATCTCCCTCAAGGAGGCCGGTTATATCCGCGGCAATGTCTTCTGCGAATGGGGCTGTGGATTCGGCGTCGCCACCTGCATGGCCTCCCTCATCGGCTACGAAGCCTACGGCATCGAGATCGAACCCGTGCTCGCCGACCTCGCCAGCCAACTCGCCGACGACCACAACATCCCGGTCGAAATTCTCTGCACCAGCTATCTCCCCGAAGGCTATGAGGAATGCGACGGCATCGGTGGCAAGGACCTTCTCCCTCCCGAAGCCACAACTTCGCACGGCGAATTCATCGACACCGCCCCCAGCTACGACGGCCTGGATCCCGGCGAGGTCGATGTCTTTTTCGTCTACCCCTGGCCCGGTCAGGAGGAACTCATGATGGACCTCTTCAGTGCCGTCTCTACAGAGGACGCCATCCTGCTCATCTACCTCGGCGACCGCGAAATCGCCGCCTACCGCCGAAGCGTCGGTGACGACGACTACTAGATCACTCGCAACTCGACAGGCAGAAACATGCTTCGCGCAACGTCCGGCATATTTTCATTTTTTTCAAACCCCTTGGTAAGGCCAGGCGGCTGCCAGTTGGCGACTCATCAAGTCATCGGAAATGTTCGGTTTTCCTGTGATCAAAAAGAAGCTTCTTAACTGGGGCCACTTCATTGAATTGGCGGATTGGTTACACTCAATAAAGCCGAGTCAGCACGGTCGACCACAGGCTCATTTCCGCTTGAGCCCGACATGGAGGTAGAGGATGCGCCACACTTCCTCGAAGCACTCGTCCTTCTGCAGGACCGTAGTGTGGTTGGCCCCGGCCACGACCACCTCGGAGACCGCCTCGTCGAGATGGGCGCTGGTGTAGGCAACGACTCCGTCCGAGCTCTCGAGGAGAGACTGATTGGGCTTCTTCTTCGCGACAATCGTGTGGATCGGAACCCCCTTCCTCACCGGGCACGTCAAGACCCCCGCCAAAAGCGGGTTGTCGGGCCGGAGGCCCGAGACGCTGTTCCGGGGGCGTTGACTCGCCTGTTGCGCAATATCCGTCATGGCACTGATTACCTCGAATTGCCCCAGGGCCGCATCGACTACGTTGAAGGGGAGGCGAATCAACCAGGCACCCAACTGGCCAATCTTGTTGGTGGCGAAGTCACTACCGCGAAGCGGGGAAGCGATCAGGATGGCGCGGTCGATATCGGAATTCGCATCAAAGAATCCAATCCTCCGGATCTCCGCCTTGGTCGTGGCGTCGAAGTCCATTTCCTTCATCTCCTTCGTGAAGTAGGTCTTGTAAAGACGATCCCCGCTATCCCGAATCTGCATGTTGGAAAGAATCCCGCCCATGCTGTGGCCGAGGATGACCATGTTCTTCATATTGGGATTCGTTCCATTCGGATCATAGTCCTTGCGATACTTCGCCAGAGCCTCGCGAAGATTGGCGGCATTGCCGCCGATCGCGCTGCCGGTAGGATAATTGAAAAAGACAAGTTGGTATTTCTCCCGAACCAGCGGGTCCCCGCGCAAGTGATTCGCAAACGGCAACCAGCCTTCTGCGGTAGACATCAATCCGTGGACCACGATCAGCGGGATCTTGTCCTTCCGGTAGGGCTCGATCGAGAAGAGACCGATGGTGTCTTTGTAGGCATCCGGTCGCAAGGTCGCGAGGATCTTGTTGGGACGCTTTATGCCATCGCGATAGAGAAAGTAAAATGGCGCGGTGAAATTGCCCGCGAGAGGAAGCTCTTTCCCTCCCATCTCCCCCAGCCCTTTCACCATGAGATTCTGCAGGACAAGACTGGCCTGCGACCCGGAAAAACGCAGTGAGGCGTTGAGAGGGATTCCGAACCCGGTCCCGCCCATGGTCGGCTCAACCTTCTTGAGCTCCGGAGTGGACTCCAGATGTCCAACCATCGCCACCCCGAATCCAACCTGCCTGACCGGCTCGAGCCGGATCCCATCCGGCTTGAGCCAGGTGTCGGGAACCAGAACATCGTAACTCGCCGGGTTGACCGTCTCCCGCCCTTGCGCTGCGCTGAAGCGGTAGGTCTGCAGCGGCCCCTTCACGCTGCGCGCAATCTTCCCGCTGTCGTCCTCGTCGTGAAGGAGCCGCGCCACGCGGGCTGCACAGTAGTTGTAGATCACTTGGTCCCGGTTCTCCCCGATGCTCCCGATCGCCTTCAACGCCGCCGCCTCGGACAAGCGGGCCGCATCGAGGTAGTGCCCAATCGCATCGTAAGGGCGTTCCGCCGTGATCTTGTCCCCGGTATCCGATGCCATCTCGGCGAGGGCGAAGCGACGCTCCTCGGTGGGCTCCCCCTTGTAGCGGCCTCCGAGGGCTTGGATCGCCGCCTCCGGATCGCTCTTGTAGGTCTCAAGCAGATTCTCGGAACGGAGGACGGAAATCGTCTCAGAAGCCAGCGCACTGGAACTGGTCAAAGCCCTCGAACTCTTGGTCTCGGTAACCGGCCGATCCCGTATTTCCAGATGGGGTCCGCCGCAAGAGGTCAGCAGAAGAGCGGCCAGGAGGCCAAGAGCGGAAGGAAGGCGCAGGGAAGATAGGGAAACATTCATACGGAAGGAGGAGGGGTTATGTTTTATCATGGAGAACCCGAGATTAAAACTCTTGTTAGCAACAGGAAATATTCATGGATTACCATTCGTGATAGACAGCGTTCAGGATCTTATCGTCACTTCTACTTTGCCTCGACCGGAGCCGGGAACTTCCAGCTGCCGTCCAGGATTTCCGGTCCCGGCTTGTACATCCTGACGAGGTAATTCCAGCCCTTCACGATCGGCAGGAAGTTGTCCGCCTTGGGGTCACCGCCGAAGTGGATGGTAATGCTGCCGTCTTTGGCCTTCTTAGCGGTGATGTTGTTGAATGAGTGGGCGTTGGACTCGTTGTCCGGCATATACCCATCGGCATCGTAAAGGGTCACCGACCAGAAGGCATCCACCGGGACATCCTTCGCGGTGAGCGTATAGGCGGTCTTGCCGTCGTTCTTTTCGGGGAACACGCCCGCGTAGGTGGCCACCTCTGCCGGCAATCCACCCCATCCGAACGCAGCGCCCAGCATATGGTAGACCGGGTCCAGGGTCTCTTTCTTGCCAAACATCTTGGAGGTTTCCGGGACCGTGGCGGAAATCACATTGATCGTCTCTCGCATCTGCGCGACTTCTTCTTCTTTCCAATCGGGCACACCAAACTTCCCAAGTTCGGCCTGCTCGACCATGACGGCATCCTGGAGCTGGTGCGCCGCCTTGATGTCTTGCTCATCGTTCGAATCCATAAAGGTCCGAAGGGCCAGGAACACATAACGCGAGCCGACCTTTTCTTCGGTCAGAGTTCCTGTCTTAGGGCCGTAGAGGCCCCAGATCGAATGATCCTGATTCACGATCATCATAGACTGATAGCGCCCTTCGGTTTCCGGAAGCGTAACCGTGACCGGCGACTTCAGGTCCCACACGCCAAATGAGTAGAGCGTGTCCTGGTTGCCCCGAATGGTCACCCGTTGCTCTTCGTAGGGCTTCCGCATATGGTTGAACTTTCCAAAGCAGTCCAATTTCTTGATCCAGAGCTTCATCTGGAGGTCTGATTCGGCACGGACGTAGTCGTTGGCGGTGACTTTGGGGGCCTCCTCCGCGTGGGCCGTCGTGAGGGCAGAGATTGAAATTCCTGCTGCAAACAGGGCTTGTAGGGGGCGATTTCGTTTTGTTTTCATATCTGATTCTCCTTTGATCAAACTGTGTGTTCTATTTGATTTTCTTGATATCCGGGAGTTTCCAGGACTTATCGAACAGCGCCTTTTCTGGCCCGTAAAGTCGAAGGCACACCCAGAAGGCTTCTCTCGTCGGAATCCAATTCGACTCCTGACCTTCCGGCGCACTGGGGGCGAAATAGAGATCCACGGAGCCATCGGCGTTGACTTTCAGGCGGTCCTTGTTGATCGATGAAATACCAACACGCTCCGAGCCCTCGATGAAACCATGCGTGGCAAAGCTGTAGGCAATCGCCGACCAGAAATCGCCGGCCGGCGTGTCTGCCGGGACATTCATCTTGTAGGTGGATTCACCGTCGAACAACTTGCCTTCGCTATCGAAGATACTGGTGAGGTAGAAGCTGCCTCCTCCCAGCACCTTGGGCATGAAGGTGGCGTAGTGGTAAAGGTTGGCGCGCTCGTCAATGAGCATGCTGTCCTTGGTGACAAAGGGCCAGCCAGCCTTGGACTGTTCTTCCGACAGATTAAAGACGGACCACTGGGTGCCTTCGATGAAGTTCTTGAATGCCTTCCTCACAAACAGGTCCTGCATGTAGTCGTAGGCGTCCTTGATCGCCATCTCGAGAATTTCCGTTGTCCTCGCGTCGGGATTAAACGGCTTGCCCTTCTCGATGCCGATGGATGAGAGAATTCCCATCATCGCCAGATCGCGTTCCAGCACCGGTTCCTCGTTGATCGTGGCGGCCATGTCGCCGAAGAAGGAAACGTCGTACTTCGGGAGCGTGTCCCACTTCTTGGGGTAGGCATCGACAAAGTTCGTTTTAGGTGGATTCGACGCCTCACTCAAGGGATAGACCTTCAGCGTCTTGGCGTAGGCCACTTGATCCTCCATCTTCGCACCCGGCTCTGCTACGGGTCGCAATGCGATGTGAACCGCATAGCTATACGGGCGAAAGACAAGGTAGCCATCCGGGACCTCTCCTTCGTAACCGGGTGGCAGAAGTAAGAATTTTCCGCCCTTCCCCTTGTCTGCGCCAGCAGGTCCGACATCCGCGAACGGGTAGTCCCAGACGTCCACCAAGGAGCCAAAAAACTTGGCCTTGTCAGATGCAGCCGGCACCTCAAGAACCAATGGGCCGTCCTTGGTATTCAGTGACGCGACGACATAAGGGACCTGGTTATTCGCGGTCAGGAAGCCGTGCCGTGACTCCATGGGCTTGGAGAAATAGATAATATCGTTCCAGTCGGCGCCGAGATCGCTACGGGCAGCTAAAAGTAATCCACGCGTGCCTTCAATGGGCATTCCCCATACGGCTGCTTCGACCGCGCGGCGGTGAATCATCTGCTCTTGTGGGTTCAGTTCCTGCGCCTGAGTAGCATGAGGCGTCGCCAGAACAGAGATGGAAATTCCTGTAGTGAGCAGGGCTTGTAAAATTCGATTTCGTTTCGTTTTCATAGTGATCGTTTTATTTTTGTGAGTGGTCTGATCGTCCGCGTCGCCGTGAATCGTTCATTCTTATTTTACGGCTTTCGGCTCCGGGAAGGTCCAGGTGCCGTCCAGGATTTCCTTCCTCGGCTGATAAAGCCTTACGATGAAATTCCAGCCCTCTACGATGGGAAGGTAGTTGTCCGCCTTGGGGTCACCACCGAAGTGGATGGTGATGCTGCCATCGTCGGCTTTCTTGGCCGTAACGTTGTTGAAGGAGTAGGCGTTTAATTCGTTAATCGGCATCCTACTTTCCTTGTCGTAAAGGGTCACGGACCAGAACCCATCCACAGGGACGTCGTCCTTCACGGTGAGGGTGTAGAGGGTCTTGCCGTCGTTCATCTCAGGGTAAAAATTGACATAGATGGCGGCTTCCTTTGGGAGCCCTCCCCATCCGAATGCCGTGCCCAGCAGGTGATGGATGGGATCGAGCTTATCCTTCTCTCCAAAATATCCGGAGGTGTCCGTCATGGTGGCGTTCAGTACGTTGAGCGCCTCACGTAACGTCTCCACGCCCTCCTTGTCCCAATTCGGAAGCTCGAGTTTACCGATGTCAGCCTGCTCGACCTTGACCGCATCCTGCAGCACATGGGCGGCCTTCATATCGGCGGGGGCATTGGGATTGGCAAAAGTCCGAACCGCGAGGACGACATACCGGGTTCCCATGTTCTTCACAGTGAAGGTCTTCTTGGTAGGTCCGAAGATGGTGGGCGGAATGGAGTGATCCTGATTGAGCAGCATCAAGGACTGGTAGCGACCTCCCGGTTCCGGCATCGTGATGGTCAGGGGCGAGGTGAGATCGAAGACTCCAAAGGAGTAAATCGTGTCACGATTTCCGCGAACGGTCACCTGATTTTCGACGTCATAGGGCTTCCGGTTGTGATTGAACTTGCCGAGGCAGTTCATGGTCGCGACGTAGCCCTTCATTTGAAAGTCGGTCTCGGCGCGGACGTAGTTGTCGGCGGTGACCTTAACGAGGTCCTCCGCGTGGGTCGATGCCAGGGCAAAGGTTGAAACCCCTGCGATTAACAGGGCTTGTAGTGTTCGATGGAATTTCATTTTTGTTTTCATGGCGGTCTTACTTTTTGTTGCTGGTTACCTGAATTATTTGGGCTGCGATCCGCTCCCTAGTGGCTCTCAAGGTAGATATCGCGCAGCGCCTTCTGGGCGGCGGCATCAATCCCCAAGGCTTCGGAGAAGTAGTTTTCGATCGTCCCATACTTGGACTCCATTTCATCGAAAGAGGCTTCGAGGTACTCGACCTTGACGCCGAAGATGGCTTGCGGAATTGACGATTCCCCGCCTCCGTCAACGAAGGAGTCGATGACCTCCTTGTAGAGCGGGAGGATGTAGTCGTTGCTGCGCAGGTAATCCTCCATGATCGTTTTCTTCGGCACGTCGAGCAGTGTTAGCAGTGCTGCCGCGGCCCACCCCGTCCGATCCTTGCCCGTCGTGCAGTGAAACAGTGCCGGCAATTTGCTCTGGTCGGCCAGCGAAGTGAAGAGCTCGCGGTATGCGGTCCTTGCGCTGGGCAAGGAAATGAAATCACGGTATGACTTGATGAAAGTGGCTTCAATCTTGCCACCACCCAGAGCTTTGTTTCCCTCCTTTGGATCCTGCAATAAAGCCAGGAGATTTGTTGGCGCGGATCCGCTGGCGTCTTTCAGGACGTCAAGCCAGACATTGTTCACACCAGGTGGAAGCTCATCTGGAAGCGGCGTTCGCTCTGCCTCGGTGCGCAGGTCATAGTCATTCTTGAGACCGAGCTGAGCAAGCTTTTCCATGTCGCCCGGACTGATCGAGGCGAGCTGATTCGATCGATAGACGAGACCTCCGACGACCGTTGCTCCGTCGCTGGTCTCATAGCCACCAAGATCGCGCAGGTTCGGGACTGATTCAATGCCCAGACTCAGTCCGGGCGCAGAGGGAGGCGCATCAGTCGCAGTCGACGAGTCCGGATTGCTTTTGCAGCCAGTCATTCCAGCAATTGCCACCAGCAACAAAATCGCTTTCGAGATACGCGTGTGAGGTGTCTTAATAGAGTGACACTGCATGTTTATCAGGCTCATGGAATTGCTCTTGGTTTTCATTGTTGTTTCTGTTTTGGGTTGGGCTCGATCTTCTTAAATTGTTTCCGCTGATTTTCTCATCCTTCTTTTTCCGGCATCCTAATCCGGGTTTGGCGCAGCCATCGTTTCGGCGGCCCGTTCAAGGCTCTCGACGCCGATGCTAATTCTCCCGCGTTGCGGACGGTTCACGTCCATGATCAGAAGGAGGACCGCCCCGATCAGCAGCGCCAGCATGAAGGTGGCGGTGCGCCCGCCTTGGTTGGCCGCGCCGAAGGCCCAGGAAAGATACCCGACGGAAATCGCGGCCACCGTGATCAGCATCAGGAACAGGGGCGCCGGCAGGAAGTTCCAGATGGATGCGACCCGCAGTTCGTGGATGTCGATCAGCTCGTTGGCCGCAGTGATGATTGACGCCAGGACGGCGTTACTCCGGCCAGGTTGATCGGCACGCTCGACCGCCGACCAGATCGAGGCGTGAAGAGCTTCGCTCTCGCTCCTGGCGGCGCGCAAGCCCTCGCGATCACCCCGCGAGCCGCCCAGCGCAATGCGGGCCTCCGTATACTCGCGCAGGTCTGCCCGCAGCTCGTCGCGCAGGGGATCCTCGAGTAATCCAGCCCGCAGCCAAAGTGTTCCAATGGCGTTGGCCTCATCGACAATGACATCACGTCTGGCGTCCCAGCGGGAAACCGACATGGAAAGAGTGAAGCCGAGCAACAGCCCAAGCAATCCCAGCATGGCGGCACCGATACCGCTCATCAGGGATCGGAAGGAATCCTGAGATTCCCGCTTTCGAGATCCCCTCCGGAATCCGATTTCGCCGGCAACCACAAGTATGGCGACCATTGCCAGGATGATCAACCGGTGGTCAATTAAGTAAAATAGGGTGTCGAAGTTCATGGTGTGATTCTTATTTTGGTTCTCCTTCGGAAATAATTTTCAGCTTGCCTTTAGTGGGCTGGTTCTTGGGGCACCTCTTCCGAGGTGTCTGGAGACAGGTTTTCCAGCGCCTCCAGGGGGAGGTGCAGATTGTGCAAACTATTCAGCACCCCCATCAGGGCGCTTTGATCTGCCAACTCGCCTTCCAATATGGTGGTGGTCTTGGCTCCGAATTTTCCGCTGGTGGTGATGGCCAGTCCGCAGAGGCGATCGGACCAACTTGGATCGAGAGACCCTTCGATTCGGATTCGGTAAGCTCTCCGTGAGGTGCCGGATGTGTTGATATTGGACATAAAGGTGATCATTGAGAAGTTTGCGGCGAGGTGTCCTGTAGCCTGGCCCATCTATTGATAGCCTGTCCCGCTCTCCCGCGCGCCTCCCGGAAGGGGGGAGATATGGGGTACTTGGATTGCAGATCTCCCAAAGGGGAGGTTCCCGTTGAACTGAATCCAATGATGCAGGAAGAAGCATTGCTTGTTTATCCGGCCGTATGCGCCGGGAAACGATCTCATCTGTCCCTCCCCCTTTTCGGGGGTTGTGGAAATGAGGGGAAAGCTCAATGATGAACTTGTTAGCATGAAGAAGAAAATGAAACGTCGCATCCCGAGAGTCCTGCTCCGTGTGCTAAAACCGCTCGCCTACGCGGTAGCAGGCGTAATCTGCACGCTTCTCGTGGTCGGAATCATCGCTCTGAATAACAAACCGGAGTTGAAGCTTTGGCACACCGCCGATCTCGATGAGGAATTCACGGCCGAAAGTAGCATCAAGAGTTTCGCCGACTATTTGGCCTTGGAAGACCGGCTGTTTGCCCAGCTCAACACGGAAGTCTACGATCGTATCGAGCCTGACGAGACGCAGATGATCAGCCGCTACCATCGCGGGAGCCTTTCGGACCCCGAACGCTGGTCTCCCAACTGGAACCGCAGCTTCGAGCTTGTGCCCACTCCCGACAACGCTGGGCCGAAGGCCGGCGTGCTCCTACTCCATGGCTTGACGGATTCCCCATACAGCCTCCGCAATCTCGGCCGAAGCCTCCATGAGCAAGGGGCACACGTGATCGGCCTGCGGGTGCCCGGACACGGAACGATCCCCTCGGCGCTGACGCACACGACGTGGCAGGATATGGCGGGGGCAGTGCCTCTTGCGATGCGACACCTGCGAAAAGAGATCGGCGATCGTCCCATTTATATGATCGGCTATTCCAACGGCGGAGCCCTGGCGGTGCACTACGCGCTCTCCAGCATGGAAGATTCCGAACTGCCCCCGGTGAAAGGGATCGTCTTGATCTCGCCTGAGATTGGAGTGAGCCGGATGGCTGGTCTGGCAGTCTGGCAGGAGAGATTTGGCAGCCTGTTGGGCCTGGAAAATCTGGCGTGGAGCAGTGTCCATTCGGAATACGACCCATTCAAATACGTTTCCTTCCCGGTGAACGCTGGCAACCTCGCCCACGAATTGACCAAGGTGAACCGCGAGAAGATCGCCCGCCTGGCTGCGGCAAAGGAACTTGGTTCGTTTCCTCCCGTCCTCGCCTTTCAGTCTGCGCTCGATTCCACGGTTTTGGCCTCGGCCCTGGTGCGAGACCTCTTCGCTTATCTTCCGGATAAGGGACATGAGCTGGTGGCGTTTGATGTCAACCGGACCAACGGAGCCACGCCTCTCTTGAATCACGATCCGAAATCCGACCTTGGGCTCGTTCTCGAAGAACCCGATCGCGCTTTTGTCTTTAGTCTCCTGACCAATGCGAGTTCAGGAGATGAGCGAATGGTGGTGCGCAAATGGGGCATCCGACAGACGGCCCCGGTTGACGTTGAGACCCCGTTTTCGTGGCCGAGAGGTGTGTATTCCCTGTCGCATGTGGCACTCCCCTTTCCACCCGACGATCCGCTCTATGGTGGCCCGAATGCCGGGAAGAGCCCCGGGCTCCAGATCGGGAATGCGGCGCTGCGGGGAGAAAAAGGTGCCATCACCATTCCTGCCCAGGACATGCTGCGCCTGAGATGGAATCCCTTCTATCCCTATCTCGAGGAGCGCATCATGGAGACCTTCGGACTGGGTAGGGATCCGGAGTAAGGTGATGGATTCGCCCAGCTCCAATCCGCATTCAAATGATCCCCAACGCGAGCGCCCGGTCGCCGGCCGCTCGCCGATTCCCCACGCCGAGCTTCTGGTAGATGTGTCTCAGGTGGGACTTCACGGTCCCCGGCGAGATTGAGAGGCGGTCTGCGATCTCCTTGTCGTAGAGCCGCTGGTGGATCAGTTCGAGGACATCGAGTTCGCGGTTGGTGAGGGGCTCGCTCAAGGGTTGTTCGGGGGCGTTTTTCGAGGGAGGATCTTCCACTTGGTTTTCTCCAGATTGCTGGCGTCCGAGCACTTTTTTTCGAATTTCCATGCGGAACGGGGAATGGTCGCCACCGTCTGCGCCTAACAGCGCAATCACCAGCTCTCCGGCTTCCAGGAACGGCCGGATCCACCAGCCGGGTTCGGCAAGCCGCAAGGACTCCTCGAGGGTTTCTTTCGCCTTGCCAGGCTCGCCCATAAGCTGAAGAGCCCAGGCTTGCAAAACCATCACGTCGATGAGTTGCAAGGTATTGTGCAGGTCCTCCAGCCCCTTGCGGAGATCCGCCAAAGTCTTTGCCACCGCAGCCACCTCTCCCGTCGCTCCTTTTGCCAGCAACACCCGGCAGCGCGTCAGGCAAGGAACTTCTACGAAGTAAATCATGGCCGCGGGATCGGGTGTTCCCTGCTGCGGTGGGAGGAGGCGAACCGCCGTGCCCAGGTCGCCGCGCCACAGGGCGACACGCGCCCGGCTGGAGTCGGCGACTGCGAAGCTCGCGGCTTCGCCGTCCTCCCGTGCGAATTCCTGAAGCAGGTCGAGGACCTCGTCGGCCTCGCCCTGACGCCCCATTGCTTCGCAGGTGAGGGCCAACCCCGCCAAGCCAAGCACTGCAGCCTGACGATGAAAAATATGCCGCTTCTCCGCGACTTCCATAAAATGGGATCGCGCCGATTCAAAGTCACCACTCTGAAAGCAAGAGATTCCGTGGATGCAGGATGACCAAACGATCGTGTTTGGCAGCGAGTTTTTCTCCGCGGCGTCCCTGAGGCGCGTCGCGGCCTGCTGCACCGCCGCGGGCTGACACGCCAGTAGTTGAAGGAACCCGATTGTCACGATCCGCCGCGTGACCATCATTGGATGGGAGTCCGGATCCTCCCGAATTTTTCTCTCCAATTCTTCGACCGCCTGCTCGCCCCGGCCGTTCATTTGATCTCCCATGCCCCAGTAGACCTCAAGGTCGGAGCGGACAAAAACAAACTCCGGAGGAAGCTGCCGCTCCGCCTTCCCGGCAAATTCGAGAACGCCCCCGGCATCCCCCTGCCAGAACCGGAAGACCGTCTTGTGGAAATTGATCTCGCCGCTCAGTCCATCTCTCTCTTCCTCTGCCACTTCGCCCAGACAAGCTTCGGCCTGCTCAACGAGTTCAGCCATCTCGGACAATCGGAGTTGATTGTAACAGACCCAGGCCTGCGCCAGCAGAAGACCGGGTCGTCTTTGCTTCACTTCCGCCGGAATCTTTCGCAGCCAATCTCTGACGACGAACCAGTGGTCGGCGTTAAACTCGGCGACCCGCTGTTTCTCCACCACCTCCGCAGCGCGTACCGGATCTCCGGCCTTCAGAGCGTGATCGATGGCTTCCCCAACAGAACCGAGCCCCTCGAACCAACGACTGGCGCGGGAGTGGAGAGATGCGACGCCATCCACGCCGGCATTGCGCTCAAATTGAGATCGCAACAAGTCCTGGAAGAGGTGGTGGTAGCGAAACCATTTCCCCTCGGCATCGAGCGGAATGGTAAAGATCCCGGTCTCGGTCAGGTTCCGCATCATGGACTCTCCGGCAAGCGGACAAGTTTCGCAGCTCTCGCAAACTCCCTCACAAAACGACCCCGAGAAGCGATCCACCACCGAGCTCTTCAGGATACACTCCTGCAACTCCGGAGGCTGCTGGGCGAGGACTTCCGAAAGCAGGTAGTCGCGGATGTCCGGGATGGATCCCTCGAGCTTCAAGAGAAACTCCTCGGCATCGGACCGGTTCCGCATCGCCAAGGCCACCAACTGCAATCCCGCCACCCAACCTTCGGTGAGCTCCATCAAGCGGTTCATCGCGACATCGCTCAGAGCTTTGCCATGCAGGTCTCCCATCAACGCCGCCGCCTCCTCTCTCAAGAATTGCAGATCGTCGAAACGGGTTTCAACCAGACGTCTTTTGGCACGCAACGAGGCGAGCGGCAGGGGCGGATCGTGGCGGGTCACGATCACCAGATGGACATCTGCTGCCGGATACCTTAGCAGCTCGCCGATAAGATCGTGAATCGCCGTCTCCTCGATGAGATGATAATCATCGAGCACCAGCGTGAACGAAGCTTCGATCGCATCCAACTCATTGGCGAGCTGGCCGGCCAGGATCTTGGCGGAAGGGAGTTCTGATGCGGCCAGCGCGGATTTCGTTAGTGCACAGGCCCCTGGAAAGATGCCATCGATGGCCGTCACCAGGTAGCGGAGAAATAGGGACGGATCACTGTCGCCGCTGTCGAGAGACAGCCACGCCACCGGACGGTCGGACTTTTCCAGCCACTCGGCCACGAGGGTGCTCTTGCCGTATCCAGCCGGAGCCGAGATCAGGACCAACGGCAAGTCCCGCCCCTCTTCGAGTTGGTCGATGAGCCGCTGACGGGGCAGGAAATGCGAGGGAAGCTGCGGCCGGTGCAGCTTGGTGGTGAGCAGCGGCATCGCCCCGGACCGATCATCCGAGGAGAACGCTTGCCCCTGTTCATTTTCCTTCGCCATTTTTTTTCACCATAATTCGCCAGCCTCTCCGAATACAAGTGCTTATAAATTGAACTCCGGGCGATCTGCACTTGCTCCACAATTAACCAGGGCTGACACCCTCTCTACAACGGCCCGGTCGCGCTCAGGAAACGGGAAATCATCGAGAGCGACGACTCCGAACCGAAGCCTCCGGCTCAACAATCGGCACTTGGAAAACCCGTCATCTCGCAACAAGGTTTTCGCCAGTCTGAATCACCTATGAAACCACACCTCTTCCTCGCTCTCGCCGCCTCGGCTGTCCCCGTCGTGGGACAAGAACAATTCGATGCCGTGGCCCACGGAAAGGAGGTGTTCTCCTCGATGGGTTGCATCGAATGCCACGTTACCGAGAAGGACGACAACTCGATGAAGACAGGGCCAAATTTGTTTGGTCTCTTTTTGACGGTAGCACGCAGTCGCGAAACCGGCCCGGTGGGCGCACGGAAGACGGTGAAGGCGGACAAGGCTTACTTGATAAATTCGGTGCGCCAGTCATGGGACGAACTCGCCGTCGCGGAACGCGGACCGTCCAAGGGAACAACCTACTTGCAGATCATGCCCCAGTATGGGGAGCTGGCCATCTCGGATCAGGATCTGGATTCCCTCTGGCACTATCTACGGACCCTGGCCGACAAGGATCAGGCCGGGCCAAGCAAGGTCCTTCTGACCAAAAAGAAGGAAGCGGTCATCGCGAACCTGATCGACGTCCCCGGCGAGATTCCTGTGACCAACCGGCCGCGGGTCTTCAGGGCTCCCCTGGCGGGTTCGAGTGGGCGCGCTCTGCACGTGGGGTTCCCCAATGGCATGAACTACACCTTTGATGCACGAATGCTTTCGGTGCGGAGAGTCTGGAGCGGAGGGTTTCTGAATTTGCGTGAGGAACGCTCCGGCCGCGGCAAACGTCCCTCCAAGGTTGGACGCAATGCCGTCGTCTTTCTCGATCAGGAACCCGTCCTCGCCCCGTTGACCCCGGACGGTCAAGTGGTCGATTTCGAGTTCAAGGAACCCGACGTGCAAGATCACCCGATCATCGAGAAATACCTCTGGGACCCCACGGACTTCAGCGAAATGCTCGCCAAGCTCGATGCGGAATTCCTGGGTCATTGCCTGGAGTCCGGGACCGGACTGCCCGGCTTCCAGTTTCGCGTCGGCCAAAACGTCTTTTCCGAATCCGTCATCCTCACCAACGACGGACGGATCGAAATCACACTCGAGGGAAAGGTTCTTCAGCCCCAAAAATTCCAACTCCGCTCAAGCGACTTGACGGAAGTGGAGGTGGACGGCGGAAAACTCGACAAGGGAACTTGGACCCTGCCGACAGGGAAGACTTCGAAAGTCTATCGATTGAAAGCCAAGCTTCCCGGCGGATTAATAGCCCGGCCCAAGGTGGTGCGTCGGGAAGACTGGGCACCGCAGCCGGTCGTCTCCACCCCCACCAAGGTGATCCAGCCTGATCTCAATCGACGACGGAAACCGGGCAAGCCACTCGCCGTGCAAGCCGGCTACTCCGTCAACACCTGGGAGGCTCCGGTGGATCTCTACGGACGCCCGCAACTCTTTGCCGCGACCGGAATCGCGGTCGCCAGGGACGGGACCATCGTGCTGGCCACCCGCGCCTCGGGCGTGTGGCGTATCCGGGATGAAAAATGGAGCCTCTTTGCGGAGGGAACCTTCGAGGCGCTGGGCGTCTCCATCGAGGATGACAAGGGCGACCGGATCGTCATCACCCAGAAGCCGGAGCTGACGCGGATCAGCGATCTCGATGGCGATGGTCGGGCCGACACTTTTGAAACCGTTTGCGATGACTTCGGGTTTCATGGAAACTACCACGAATACACCCACGGACCGGTCCGCGATCAGGCGGGCAACTACTACTTCAATTTGAATCTTACTGACTTCAGTGAAAACGAACGGGTCTCGTGGCGGGCCGGAGGCAAGTTCATGGGGTCGATGGGCGGCTACCGGGGCTGGTCCTGCCGGGTCACCCCGGAGGGCGTCTTCGAACCTTTTGCGAACGGCTTGCGCAGCCCGGCCGGGATGGGCTTCGCTCCGGATGGTCGACTCTGGTATTCGGAGAACCAGGGGGAATACGTTGGTTCTTCGAAGTGGGTCCCGCTGGAGCAAGGAAAGTTCTATGGCCATCCCTCGGGCCTCATCAGCCTGCCGGGCATCACGCCCGCCTCCAAACTCGATAAAACAGCATGGAGTGCCAAGCTGCGCAAGGGCGCGGTCTGGCTCCCGCACAACAAGATCGCCAACTCTCCCGGCAATCCGGCCTGGGACGTGACAGGCGGAAAGTTCGGTATCTATGAGGGTCAGGTTTTCCTTGGAGACCAAACTCTCTCACAACTCTTCCGGATCGTGACCGAGCAGGTGAAGGGCGTCGATCAAGGTTGCGCCATTCCCTTCGCCGAAGGGCTGGCGTCCGGGGTCATGCGTCCCTGCTTCCTTTCCGACGGCAGTATGCTCATCGGGCAAACCGGTCGTGGTTGGTACGCCACAGGCGGCTTTCCGGCTGGTCTCCAGCAGATCCTATGGGATCAAAAAACGATCCCGGGCGACATCTTGCGGGTGACGGCCACCCCGCAGGGCTTCGACGTGCACTTCACCGCGCCGTTGGAGAAAGAGATCACAAGCGAGCGATTGAAAAAGACCATTCAGGTGAAGTCCTGGTTCTACACCAACACGGCTGAGTATGGCTCGCCGGAGCACGACCTTCGTGACGATGCCTTGGCAGAAGTGAAGATTTCAAGCAACCGGGAGGTTCTGCATCTGAGAATCGCGGACTTCGGAACAGGAGACAAATGGCTGGATCGGCTCTATCATATCTCGGTGCCAGATTCGCAGGAGCTTCTCGAAGGCGTTGCGTCCTGGAACACGCTGGAATCCTACTTCACTCTCCGGGCAATCCCGGAGTGAACCGGATCAGCGCCCCATGGAGCCAGCGGCGACAGCTGCGGCAGAACCCCCGCTTGAGCCCAACGTCGATTTCGACAAGTCCCACGGATTGCGGGTCAAACCAAACGCGGAATTGTTCGTAACGACCCCAAGGTGGGCAAACTCCGGCACGTTGGTCATACCGATAATGTTCATCCCAGTCGCCTCAACTCCGTCAATGTAGGCGACATTTTTTTGAGGTACATTCGAAAGCCATAAGCGTGATCCATCGGTGCGGCGCACGCCTCCGACATCGATCATATCCTTAACCAAAATCAATCAATTCATCGTGCTGCCGCAAATTTGGTAAAGTCGCTTCCGCCCGGGAACAAATAGGTGCTGATGCCGCAGCGAACACGCCCCCGGCAGCCAATTTGAGAAATTCTCTTCGATCTCTATTCATGATGTGATCACCGCTGCAATTCATTTTCTGAAGCGATAGCGAAGTCAGCGGGCCTGCAATCTCCGAACACTCGAAACTCCTTGCGATCAACAGACGGCGTTGTTGCAGCTTGTCCTCCTTAACTTGTTGGGCCAAGGGTCATTTTGGAGTCATTGTCACGTCCACAAATCCGTCGAAGTGAAGTGTGATCTCGCTACGAGCAGGAACATCCGCGTCTCCCCTCTCCGATTCTCTCAACGGCGTTCCCAAGCGCCCCACCTCAAAAGCAAATCCCCGGCAATCAGCTCCCGCGTTTCGTAAATCTCACTCGGAGTGATTCGTAGCCAATCATCCGCGTGTAGTCGGGCTCTCTTTCGATGAGTTCCATAGATGCGAGGATTTCAATTTTGGAAACCTGTTCGGCCAGGGCCCGGATCAAGCCGCGCATGATGGCACGGGCGTGATGCGCTCCGAGGCAGAGGTGCGCTCCGAAACCAAAAGCGACGTGCGGGTTTGGTCGTCGATCGAGCTTGGTGGTGTTGGGCTCGTCGAAGACTTCGGGGTCACGGTTGGCAGAGGACCAGCAGAGCGAGACGCGCCCTTCCGGTGGCACTTCGAAGCCATGGACATCTGTCTTCACCGGACAGACCCGCCCGATGTGGGTGAGGGGAATGAAGAGGCGGAAGAATTCTTCCGAGGCAAGATTGACCCGCTTCGGGTCTTCGCTGATCCACTTAAGGTCTTGAGGGTTTTCGGCGAAGTGGGCAATGATGCGGGTGGCGGTGTGGATGATGGTGTCCCGGCCGCCGGCGAAGGCGATGTTCGCAAAGCCGAGCTTCTCTTCCATCGTGAGAAGGCGTCCTTTGAACTCCGCTTGATTGAGCGCGGAAAAGAAATCCTCACCGGGCTTTTTGGCAGCCACCTCGAACATCTGTTGGCTATATTCTTCCATGAAGGGGCCTTTGGATTTGCCGTCGCCATCCTTAAAGACATGAAGTCCCCAGCTTACCCATAACTCCGCTTCTTTCTCGGGGACATTGAGAAGATAAGTCAGGGCGTAGGATTGCAGCGGGATGGCAAAGTCATTTACGACATCAATGGTGTCCGCTTCGAGGGCCTTGGAAAGGAGTGAATCGATCAGGCCATCAATCTTCGCAAGGATCTCCGGCTGCTTCGGGCGCAGGAAGAAGGGTTCCACGATTTTGCGATACGCCGCGTGCACCGGCGGATCGACTTCCAGAGGATACTGGCGAACGGTTCGGACGTCCTCTTCCGAGGGAATGGGGATTCTCCGCGGGGCATCAGAGCTGAAGGTTGTGGTGTCTTTTGCGGCCTCCCGGACGTCCTTGTGACGTAGGATCATGGGGACGCGCTCGCCCTGAAAGGTTCCAACATGAATCGGGCATTTCTCTCGTGCTTCTTGAAACGGGTCGTCGTAGTTGCTCATAGATGGATTCAAGTGAAAACGTCCCGCAGGCAAGGCGCTTAACGCGTGCATCGTAGATCAGCCCGGGAACCAATTCAAATCTCGATCTTGGGGTATGAGGCGTCAGGACCCGCGCACTATCATGCTCGCTCCCTGGCACCTGCTGAGACAGAGTAATGCCGTCCCCAAAGACCTGTTCCGAATTTGCTTCCGATTCCGCGGCACAAATGTCTTTTGTAGTTTCGTTAATACAACAGCGAAGCATGACTTCCGCACGAGCGATTCAGGTCTTTCGGTCGATTTTGCCCTCGCTCTACAACGTCAATACCAAGAACCAATGAAACTACTGAACACAACGCTCGGCGTGCTTTTCGCCGGTGCCATCTCGCTCGCCGCCCAGACCGACGAAACTCCAGCCGCCGCAGAGACGGTGCAGATCGACGGTGCCAAAATCGGACACTGGACCATGGACTTCGACGCCGCCAAGAAAATCGCGGCCGAGAAAAAACTCCCCCTTATGATCAACTTCACCGGATCCGACTGGTGCGGCTGGTGCAAACTCATGGACAAGGGCGTCTTCGCCAAGGATGAGTGGAAAAAATACGCCGGAGAGAACGTCCTTCTCGTGACGCTCGATTTTCCAAAGGACAAGAGCATTGTTCCTGAAAAATACGTCGCCCGGAACGAAGAGCTGAAGAGTAAGTTCGAAGTCCGTGGATTCCCAAGCTACGTCATCCTCGCCAGCGACGGTGAGACCAAGATCGGCCAACTGGGTGCCGGTAAGGAAAAGACCCCCGCATCATTCATTTCGGAGTTCAAAGCCGTCGTCCGCCTCAGCCCCGCCAACATTGAAGCCTTCGTCAAGGCCAACCCGGACAAGGCCAAAGCCTTCAAGGCCGCGATCAAAGGCGTCGAGGACACCAAGAAGGAACTCGCCGACTGGATCAAGACCAAGCCCGAGCGCAACGAGGAAAACACCAAGAAGTTCCAGGAGTTCCAGAAGAGCATCCAGGCTGCCCAGGACGAACTTGGCAAGTTCTAAGCCCGAATCCATTTCCCCCACAAGGCGGCTCTCCGGAGCCGCCTTGTTTGCGTTCGGATCCATCGCGTCCAGGAGCATCCCGGACTTTGCACCAGTCCGACAATTTTGAGCATCAAGCCATGGATGCGCGATTTTTCTCCGGCCAAAGTCCAGCGACGGTGACTTATTGACTCGCTGAACAAAGATGGCATGGATCACCTCTCCCTTTCTGCAGTCACGACCAATCGCAGAAAGCGTTTGCTGGAGCTTCTGTTAACAGAGGCAGTGCGCCGCCCGTCGGGGTCGAGCGGGGAAAGAATAACGCCTTCCGGGATCCAGTCCACAAAATCTGTGCTGGTTTCTACCTTGTAGACAATGCCGTCGCTCGTAGCGAAATAGGAAAGGCTCATTTTTTCCGAATCAAGAACGACCGTTGGTAGTTGGTTGGTGAGATGATCGTTTGGATTTAGATTCAGGGCATAGGCCATCAGTAAGCTCACGCCATCTCCGTTGGTATCCTGATCGGAATCCGTGTCGAGGGGGAACCCGTTGCCAAGGAACCAGGTTTTAGGGGCGGACGGTGGTGCGGCGATTTCCAGCGAAGGGAAGCCGCGCCAAGTCGGAAAGGTGAATCCCGTGCTACCACTGATGAAATAGATTCTTATCAACACGACGCCCCCAAGCGATCCACCCCAAAAAAAATCCTGACAGCCGTGAAGGATTGGGACAACGACCTCGATCTGATCATCGGCGCCAAGTCACAACATACTTTCACCTTCAATCGATCAATATTGTCCGCGAGCATCTGCATCGACAAGCAATCGAAGAAATCTACTCAGCCCGAATCCCCACACTCGCGCTGTGGGATGCAAATTCAGGAGCATACATGCAGCGCACTTCCGCGATCCCGGTCTGATACTCTCCGGCATGCTGGACCCGCACGCTCGTTTCGAAGACATGAACTCCCGGCGGCAAACGATCGATGAAGAAGTGGCTCGCGGTGTCCCGCGTCACTTCATAATAGCCAAAGCCATCCTGCCAACGGTAACCGCTCAAGACATTCACCGGCTCGGTACCACTTCCCCGGAGATCCTTCAGATGAACAAACTCCATCGCCCGATCATTTTTTAAGATCACTCGCGTCACCAATTCATCGCCCACTTGAACCGCGCCCTCCAAAGGCATCAGCACCGGCCCCTTGTCGGTATTTTTTCGTACAAAGAGCTTCTTTTCAAGCTTCAGCTGCGCGCCCTCATCCTTCGTGACCTTTGCCATGTCTTCGAGGTACTGCCAGTGAACGCTCGCCCAGCTCACACCCTCATCACTTTTTGTCAGCGCAATCTTCCCGAGCGCCGGCTTCACGGCATCTTCGACGAATCGACTTTCGTAAAAACCCGTCCCCGCTTCGACCTTCTCAGGCTTCACCTCTTCTCCACCCAGAGAGATCTGCAACAAGGCATCCGAACCCAACAAATTCCGCCCGCCCATCAACAATGAGTAGACCGCATCGGCCGTGGCTTTGGTTGTCCTCCAATCACCCACCTGCTTTTGCTTGATCAACCACACCTGACAATCATCGACCGCCTTGTCGTCTTGATCGACCTCACGAAACGCCTCGATCATCATCGCTTGCGTCTCGATGGGCGCCTGCCACCACCACCATCCTTCGCCTTCACGATCCTTCCAAAACATTCCCTGTTCTTCTGTCACCTTTGCGTTCTCCTTCAACGAGCGCGTGACTAATTTGGGAATCTTTTTGTCACCCAAACGATGTAAGGCCAGCGCGACATGAGCCCGCGACATCCGGCTTTGCAACTGCACCCAATGCTTCTTCGCCTGACCCGTGAAGTAGTCGAAAGCCACCTTGTTCCGCTGGCTCAATTTCTTTTCCTTTAGGAAGAACGTCCGCGTATAGAGATGGTGGGCGATCCACGGCGTCAAATTCATCTCATCCAGATTTTTGTCCTTTCGCAATCGCTCATACCGCGTGGTCAATGCCGCGTCCAAAGGCACCAAGGCCTTCAAGGCGGGCGTGATATCTGTCGCTATCCCCAAGGACCGCAAACGACCAAATCCCGTCGTCACATAGAGCGAAATATACTCACTCCCGCGCCCCCCCGGGAACCATGGCCACAAACCATCCCCCCGCTGCATTTTGCTGAGCTTCCGCAGAGCCTTCTCCAATTCGTGGTCCATGTGATTTTCATCAAACAACAGGCCCACGCGACGCCTCGCAGCCGCCTCGTTCGTGGCCTCCCGCAACCAGGGAGTCTCATCTAACAAGATACCTTTGAGATCCGCATTCTTCATCAGCGGACTGTCGAGAGTATCACCGCCAGCTTTCCATTGATCAAAGATCCGACGCATCTTGGGATCGGATCCTGCGATGTGTCGTGCCAGCGCGTTCGCATAATACCGGTTGAAAGTCTGCTCGGAACACTCGTGGGGATATTCCATCAAATACGGCAACGCCATCACGGCATACCAAGCCGGTTGCGACACCACTTGCACGTGAAGGAAGCGGTTTTCCAAAGTCTCCGATTCGCCACTCTCGAGTAATTTTGTAAACTCGAACTCCTTTGTTCCGGCATTTCGAATCGGCAGAGACATCGACTCCGTCACCAAAATGCGTCGTGAAATCACCGGCAGCCAGCCTTCCTCACCATCGGTAAGATCATCAGTCGCCGCCACCGCCTTGTATTTCAAAAACCCCGCACCATCCGGCACCGCAATCTTCCACTTCAAGGTCCGGCTTTCCTTGGCCGGCACTGTGAATTTTTGATCGGGTGATTGGATGCCCATCTCCTCCGTCCGATCCTTGTCCGTCATGGCATCCGCCAAGGTGAACCTTGCCGTTCCGCTCTGCTCAGTCTCGCTTTGGTTTGTCACCTTGACCGTGAACTCCAACACATCACCCTCCCTCACAAAGCGTGGTGGATTTGGCTGAACCATCAGATCCTTCGCCGTGACCGTCTCCCCTTCCAGGATACCCGAACGGAAGTTCGCATCGTGTGCCATCCCGAGAAAACGCCACTTCGTCAAGGCTTCCGGCATCGTAAAACTGATGCGCACCTTACCATCGGCATCACTGGTCAGACTGGGAAAGAAGAACGCGGTTTCTTGCAAATTCTTGCGAGCGGTCACTTGTGAGACGTCGGGACCTTCTCCCTCTCCCCCAACCTTCGCTTCATCCGCCATAACACCTCCATCTCCAAATCCAAATCCCTCTACGGTGGACCCCAGGGACGTCATTGGGGCAGAAGGCATCGACATCGCTTTCGTGGGCGACGCCCCGAAACCACCCCTGATACTCTCACTATATCCTGTCTCTTATACACATCTGACGCTGCCGACGATCTACTCTGTGTAGAT
>CAJXVQ010000035.1 GCA_913060685.1 uncultured Verrucomicrobiales bacterium | reverse complement strand
ATCTACACAGAGTAGATCGTCGGCAGCGTCAGATGTGTATAAGAGACAGGCAAAGTATCGTGGTGAATTCGAAGACCGTCTCAAGGCTTTCCTCAAGGAAGTCACCGAAAGCGATGGCGAGATCATCCTCTTCATCGATGAACTCCACACCATTGTGGGTGCCGGAGCCAGTGAAGGTGCTGTCGATGCTTCTAATCTGCTCAAGCCCCAGCTTGCGCGTGGCGAACTTCGCACCATCGGTGCCACCACCCTTGATGAATACCGCAAGTATATCGAAAAGGATGCCGCTCTCGAGCGTCGTTTCCAGCCCGTGAAAGTTGGCGAACCCACTGTCGAAGACACCATCGCCATCCTGCGAGGCCTCAAGGAACGCTACGAAATTCACCACGGCGTGCGCATTCAAGATGGTGCTCTCGTTGGGGCTGCCGTCCTAAGTGATCGCTATATCTCTGATCGTTTTCTGCCGGATAAAGCCATTGACCTCATCGACGAAGCGGCTTCCCGCCTCAAGATCGAACTCGACTCCATGCCAACCGAGATCGACCAAATCGAGCGCCAGATCATGCAGCTTGAAATGGAAAAACGCGCCCTCGAAAAAGAGAGTGATAAGGCCAGTAAGGCTCGCCTTGCCAAGGTCAAAGAAGAAATGGCCAATCTCAAGGAGCAATCGTCCGGCCTCATGGCGCAGTGGCGGAATGAAAAGGAAGTCATTGACGTTGTTCGGGGCCTTCAGGAGAAGATTGATTCTTTCAAGACTGATGTCGAACAAGCCAAGCGGCTTGGTGATCTCAGCCGCGCCTCTGAGCTGGCCTATGGTGCCATCCCTGACGCAGAGAAGGAACTCGAAGTCGCAAAGGAGAAGCTCGCCGTCGTCCAGCAATCCGGTGCCATTCTTACCGAGGAGGTCACCGAAGCCGACATCGCCCGGGTGATTTCCGTCTGGACCGGCATCCCCGTATCCCGTCTTCAGGAAGGGGAGAAGGACAAGCTTGTGAAAATGGAAGCGCGGCTTGGTGACCGTGTCATCGGTCAGCGCAAAGCGATTACGGCTGTCTCCAATGCGGTCCGCCGGGCCCGCGCCGGTCTGCAGGATGAGAACCGCCCCATCGGCTCTTTCCTCTTCCTCGGACCCACCGGGGTGGGGAAGACCGAGCTTTCCAAAGCTCTCGCCGAATTTCTTTTCGACGATGAAGGCGCGATGATCCGCATCGATATGTCGGAATACATGGAAAAGCACAGCGTCGCCCGTCTCATCGGGGCTCCTCCGGGATACGTCGGCTATGATGAAGGAGGCCAGCTCAGTGAAAGAGTTCGCCGCAAGCCCTACTCGATTGTTCTCTTTGATGAGATTGAAAAGGCCCACTCTGATGTCTTCAATGTCCTCCTTCAAGTCCTCGACGATGGCCGTATTACCGATGGCCAGGGCCGCACCGTGGATTTCCGAAACACCGTTATCATCATGACTTCCAATATCGGGAGTCAGTATATTCTCGGCGACGAAAATGCCGAACAGATTGAGGCGAAAGTCACCGAGTCTCTCCGCGGTCACTTCCGTCCGGAGTTTCTTAATCGTATCGATGAAATCGTCATCTTCGATCGCCTCACTGCCGGGGACCTCAAGCCCATCGTCACCCTCCAGCTTGAACGTGTTCGCCAACGCCTCGCCAAACAAGGTCTTGGTCTCGCCCTCTCTGAGGACGCCAAAGCCTTCCTCGGCGAAAAAGGCTACGATCCGGTCTATGGAGCCAGGCCTCTCAAGCGCGCCATCCAGCACGAACTCCTCGATCCCCTTAGCCTTGATGTTCTTGAAGGGAAATTCATCGATGGCGATGTCATCGAAGTCGTCCTTGACGGAGATCAACTGGGGTTTGCCAAGAGCGATTCGGTGATGAAAGGGGATTAATAGAAGCCGATGACCGCACCGAAGCGCTCTTCCGGTTCGTGGAGCGTGATAGGCTGAGATCCGCAAGGATGACGGTCTTGGGATGTTCTCGTGGTCCCATGGCGTTTTTAGATTGGGTGATGCTGGGAAATACTCCGGTGCAGGTTGAGGGGGACTCGCAGAGTTTACTCCGGAGTCGGTAGTAATTGATGCCACCGGTGCGGAGTTGATGGCAAGGAGTGCGTAGTTTTATCCGGATGGGAGGAGTTAGGTCGTGGGCATGATACCGCAATCTCCAGATCTTCAAACAGAGTCACTCCGGATGAATCTTTGTCTTGGGCGGGTGCCCGAGATGTGGGACCGGAACGTGCACTACTTTGCCAATGTTCGTGAAATGTTTTTTGGAAACGAAGCACAAACGGGGGAGCTTGAGCGTCGGGTTGGAGGAGTGGCGTCACACGGGGGACGTTTTCTTCCCGTTCTGAATCTCATGTATCAGGGCACCGCTGAGAATACTCTTTGTCTTGAGAAGATGCCCAAGATCTTAATTTCAGCAATGATGTCGATGCTCTTGCTGTGCTCCTGTTCGAGTATCTCGAGAACTGCAATAGGAAGCATGGAGCTAGCTCCAATTCAAGGAATCACTTTCGCGGGAGAGCGGGGGGTGGTTTACCTCCCTTTGAAGGAAATTAAAGTCCGCTTCGGTGGGGGCTTGAGGTCATTAAAGCCCCTCCCTGACCACAGATCACTGACTGATGGGATCAAGCTGATTTCACTTGCAGAGCTGGAGGGGGTTGGGATTTCGGTGGAACGTGATCCGAAAGAGAAGTGGGCAAAATTGCGCCGTAAGTCATTTCAGGCAATGGTAATTGTGGGTGACAAACGTGCCGAGGTGAATCTCACCGAGCAACGTCTCAGAGCCTGGCAGGGGGGGCGTCTTGTTCTGCAGAGTCGGGTGAGCTCAGGCAGGAATGGCAGGACTCCTGCCGGAATCTTTCAGGCTGGTCCCTATAAAGCACGCCGCCACTATTCCAGTCGCTATGACAATGCTCCGATGCCGTGGAGTGTTCAAATGACCGGACACGTTTTCATTCACGGATTCTCCTCCGTGCCGAACTATCCTGCCTCGCATGGTTGTATCCGGGTTCCATTGGACGAAGGAAATCCGGCAAGATTTTTCTACGAGTGGATCGATCGAGGGACACCGATTCTTGTGAAGAAATAGAGTGCCAGATTTGAATTAGGACCTTCACATGAATTGCAGGTCTGAGGATTGAAAATTGACCAGCGCTATGGAAGATTGGCGGGATCAGTCTGTTCTGGAGCTGTTTCCGCAATTTTCGCTTCCAGCGACGGTCGCGACTTTTGCAAAATAGTTCGCTCCGATAGTAATGGCTTCTTCATCGAAGTCGAATTCACTGGAGTGCAGGGGGTGGGCTTCTTTGTTTTGTGGATGAGAACCGATGCGAATGTAGCTGCTGGGGATCTGTTGGGCGTAGTAGGCAAAGTCTTCTACGCCGAGGCTGGCGTAGTCCATGACCCAGACTTTCGCTTCACCTACGATGTCTTTGGCGGCATCACGCGATAGCGTGACCGCTTCGGAGCTATTGATGAGCGCCGAAGGCCATCGCGACATTGTTGAGAGCTCCCGCTTCGATCATGGCTTGCGCACCCTGACCGAGTTCTTCGGCGGGCTGGAAGATGAGTCGGATGGGGAGCGGAGGGCTGGTGATTTCACTGAGTAGAGCCGCCGCACCTAGAAGAATAGTGGTGTGTCCATCGTGTCCACAGGCGTGCATTTTTCCGGGATACTGGGAGGGAAATGGCAGGTCTGTTTCTTCTTGGATGGGAAGGGCGTCCATGTCGGCCCGGAGTGCGATGACCGGGCCGTCCACTTCGCCCGGAAGATCGAGCAACTCTTCCAAGAACTGAGCCAGAAGAAATCGAAGGGAAAGGCGACCAAGCTCAAAGAAGAACTTGGGCTCACGATTTCCCGGACTTCTCTCGAGTTTCGCAATTCTAAAAACGCACCCGATCAAGTGGATCGAGGTGTCTTGGAAAAGTGGCAGGCTCTCAGTGACAGCAAACAGGCCCTTCCCGGTCACGAACTCATTCCTCCGGGCCAGGGTCGCGCTCTTTTCTATAAGCCCATCGTGACCCAATCAATCTGTCTTCGCTGTCATGGCTCGGCCGAAAGTTTCTCGCCCGAGCTTCTCACAATTCTTGAACAGCGCTATCCTCATGACAAGGCGCGGGAATACTAAGAAGGTGATCTGCGCGGAGCATTTCGAGTCATGATCGATCTGAATGTAGCCGCCTCAGAGAAGTAGGAGTCAATCTATGGTCTGTCATGGTGACTATTCTTTGAATTATCTCATGAGAGTGGAACAAGCTTGGGATGGTATCGCGTGCCTGGACCGTCATAACCCGCCTCATGTTCTTGTTTGCATGCGTTCAGATTCATTATGGCCGAACCCCCAATGACTTCTGAAGAGATCGTTGTTAATTATAGGTTCATCGCTTTGGTGAGGGTTGGTATTCAGTTCCTCTATGAAGAAAGGAGGTAACGCTCCATCGACGTCAGGGTGCTGTGACTGCGTTTGCTGATCGATTTCCTGGTCTTTTTGATCCAAGAGGAAAAATCGGAAGTGATTTCTTCGGTGTTCTCCTTCGCGAGATTCCCAATCTTTTTGAGATCGTTCATGAGTTCGGCCTTTGCTACAGCCAACTTTTCTACGCCTGTTTCATGGGCAAAAGCAATCCGCAGATGGAGAAGAGAGATTTCCATTTTTAGGCGCCTCCAGCTGTCGTGAAGGCTCTCGATGAGAGCGTCGACTTGTTCGGATGTGAGTTCTTTAGCTCGTTTGAGGGCATCCTTCATTTGACGAAAGCCCTGTTCGATTCTCCTTTCAAGCTCCTGAAGTTTTTCAGTCCCCTCCATCCGTCCAAGAGCAAATTGCACTCTCAGTTCACCGATTGCAGTTTGCAGAATTTCTGCCTCTCTTTGGCCGATGGTATCCACGTGTTTTTCGAGAGCCTTGATGTGATTGAGAATCCCATTTGCGGAGGTGTCGAGTTGCTTGTTGGCCTCGGCGTCGCTCATTTCCATTCCTGTCTCTACTTCTGTAAGGTAGTGTTCGATTTGGATGCCGGTCTGTATCATTGTATTCATTTGTCGTTTTAATGGATGCCGGGGCAGAATGACTGGATGTTGATGCCCGCGCCGTGTGAAAATTGCTGCCGGCTCCGCTTAGATTGTCAGACGGGACGATTTCCCCCAGGGCAGCGAGACTCTGTTTGTAAAAGCTCTCTGCAAAGTCCGGGCTCTTGCGGTGGGGAAAGGGAGGTGCCAGAGCCTACCGCTTTGAGCTTTGAATTCACCCGGGCAACGTCGGGGTGGAATTTTGCAATAGAGGTTGAATTCCGAGGCCAAAAAAGTGCTCCCTCCACAGATCTGTGGAGGGAGCGGGTTCTCGTTGGATTCCTATGGAACGGGGGTTAGGACTTGGAATCCAAGAGATATTTTTCCATGGATCGAACAAGCTTGAGGGAGCTCTTACGCACGGACTTTTCAAGGTTTTTGCACCAGAGTGAGAGATTGTCTTCGATGAGTTTGGCTTCTTCCCTGCCCAGTTTGGCGATGAGTTTGGCATCTTCGGCGAGTTCCTCTTTGGCGGCGGCGAGTTTCCCGCTTCCGGCATCGTGAGCCAGACTGATACGGAGATAGAGGAGGTTGATTTCCAGCTTGAGGCTCCGCCAACCTTTCCGGAGGGCGTTGTTAAGTTCCTCGCTTTCATGCCCGGTGAGAGTTGTAGCCCGGCGGACGGCGTCTTTGAGTCTTTGGTAGCCGTTTTCGATTCGTGCTTCGATCTCTTCGAGTTTTTCGGCTCCTTCCATCTTTCCGAGAGCATAATGCACCCTCAGTTCGTCAATGGCAGTCCGGAGAAGATCGACTTCTTTATGGGCGTTTTCGTCGAGATGGTTCTGCGCCTTCTCGAGTCGTGCGAGTGCTTTGTCGGCATCTTTATCAAGCCGTTTCTGTGCGGCGGCATCGCTCAAGATGATGCTTGTTTCGACCGCGTCAAGATAGCGCTGGATGCTTTTATCAGATTCTAGTTTCGCCATGGGTTTGGGTGGTTGAAGTTGTTCAAGAATTTGCAGGTGGATTCAGGAAACGTTCCTCCAACTCACGAAGGGAGATGTGAGTGAGATCCGCCTTGAGATTGATGGCGAGGAATTCGCAGGTTTCGGGAGATACTTTGGCGAGAAGCCGTTTGTTGATAGCTTCGGGAGCAGCAAGGCACCAGAGCCTGGAGTCCTCATGGGAGAGGATGGTTTCAATTTTCCTTGCCAGGAAGGCGATGCGTTTCTTCTCGTGATCAGATTTTTCATGATGGTTTTCACCAGGACTAACAGAAGTGGTTTCACCGATGCTCTTGCCTTGGGGGAATCCGCCGGGGCGATCACTCTTCCACTCCTCGGTTGGGAAATCTAATTCCTCAATATGCGCAGGGCCTTTGTGAGGGGCGAGAGAGTCGTTATTCTTCGGTGAAAGGCGAAAGGCGCGAAAGGTTCCAAGGTCGGTGAGGATGACGATTTTGCTATGTTCTTGTGGTCTCATGAATATTTTTAGCGGTTGATGGTCACAAGATAGCGCAGGGGAGAAGGGCAGCGCTTCGCAGGGATTGCCCCGGAGTGCGCTTGTATTGACTAATGAGGCTTATTCTTTTGGACTGTTCTGAAAAGCGGTGCTGCCAGGATTCCATCGGGGTTTCCGCAGCGCGAGAGTAGGTGGCGATAGCTTGGCAGAGGTGGGTGTCGCTGGGTGGCGAGCTGAATCACAAAGCGTTTGAGCGCGGGAAGATACTGGTCCAACTACTGATCAAGAAGGGCCCGCAATCCTTCGGGGAGCGTCAGGCGGAGATCCTCAATTTCGGCTTCAGAGACGTATTCCCTTATGACACGGAAGACGGCATGGACGGCGAGGTAGCATCCTTCCTGACTGGTGAAATTATCGTGTCCCGCGGCACGGCATCTTTTGTGGACTTCTTCGATGAAATCATCCAGGTGACGCACCTTGGTCTTCTTACCCGAGACTTTCCAACCGTCGACATAGATCGCCTTGATAAACATCGGGAGCTGGCTGATGAACTGCATTGATTCTTCCGTGCTGGATTGATCGCGGAGAACATGGAGGGTCGAGCGGAGAATGCGGCCTGCGGTGGAAGTGTCCTTCTCATCTCCGAGCTCCGCTGCGATTTTATTCACGAAGGTGTGTCCGCTTTGAGCGTATTTGTCAAAATTCAGGGTCATATCAATGGGAAAGTTAGATTGTCTGAGCGCGAGGTGCTGCGCGGATTTTGCGAAGGATTGGCCCGCCATTGCGATTGGGGCAAGGAGACAATCCGAGCTGATCCCCGGGCAAGAGGCGCTCGGTATTTCAATGAGTAAGGCAACGTTGGAGCGCCAATTCGGGTGCGGTAATCGTCATGGAACACGTTTCGGAAAGACTCATTTTTCAGCGAATTTTTCCTCGATTCCTCCGGTTCAAGATGAGGAGCGTGAAAGCAAGGAGCGCTATGATTACCAGTAGCGCAAGCGCGAGTAGTTCCGGTCGGGTCTGATTCACCCAAGCACCGTAAAGGAGTCCGGCCAAGGTGCTGAATAGGGCGATCAAGCCGACATAAGTCATGGCCTTGCGCCGCCCGATGATGGAGACGGTAATGAGAATGCTCTGGAGACTGAGTTCCGGATCAGAAAGCAAGTAGGCCAGGAGCGGGCCACGATGCATTCCCAGATCGAGAAACATTTGTGCTACCGGAACTTCCACCAAGGTGGGAAAATACATGAACACGCCGAAGACAACGCCGATGATATTTCCAGAAAGAGTATTTTCACCGGCGAGAGTCTGAATCCACTGCGGTTGGATCACTTCCCGGATGATCCCTACTGCGAAGACCCCGATGAGCAGGAGTGGGAAGATTTGTTTTACGAAGCGCCATGATTCCCAGAGCACATTGCGAACTTCTTCCTCTGAGTGGCGGGTCTTAATCATCCATCCCAGAGAGCTCATAATGAGGAGGACTCCGAGGGTCTTGCCGCTGAGGTTCAAGGCGAGCCCCCCCGGGGTGGGCACCATTTCCAGCGAGGCGACCAAGAGAGTCAGCGCGACCAAGATGAGACATCCCCAGGTCCATGGGTTTTGCCCTTCAAAGATATTTTCGATCCCTTTCCAGGCTGTGATGCCAATCAATCCGAGCATGGCGATGAGGATTGCGCCTTGTGCTGTCACTCCTTCTTCACCCTTCGAGGGATCAAAGGGAACCAAGTAGCGCAGGGAATCCTCGAGGGATTGAAAGCCGGGCAGGGGAAGGGAGATTTGGAGCAAGGTGGTTTTAAGCCATGCGATTTGGAACGTTCCGACCACCAGTAGTGCGAGTAAGAGAAGAAGGGTGATGACAGCGTTCCGCCCCATGGAGGCTTCTCCGGAAAAAAGGGTGTCGGAGGCTTCATCACGAGACAGATCATCCCGATAGAAGGCCGCCGCCATGATGAGGCCGATACTGATTCCGAAAATGATGGCGAGAAGGAAGCGAGCGATGGCAAGGTCCATCCCGATCATTTTCCCAGTGTATGAAATGGCCATAATATTGACCGCTGGAGCGACGAAAAGAAACGTGATGGCAGGCCCGAGGCCGGCCCCCTTTTTATAGATTCCGGCGAAGAGTGGGATGACCGTGCAGGAACAGACCGCGAGGAGAAATCCAGCCGATGCGGAAGCGGGATAGGAGATCATCTTGGGACGATCCCGCCCGAGAAAGCGAGTGATGATCTCTTTTGGAATGAGCGCGGTCATGGCTCCGGCAATGAGAAAGGCCGGAAGGAGACAGAGAAGAACGTGTGCCGCGAGGTAGGAGGCGAGATTTTTGAATCCGCTGCCCAGAAGGTTTATTGCAAAGTCGATCATCCAATTTTAAGGACTTACTTCTTAGCCAGATGGGCTTGGATCATCTGAGTCAGTTCACTCATGGAGGGAATGCGGCCACTACTGACGCACTCTTCATTGATGACGAGGGCAGGCGTGGACATGACTCCGTAATCGAGGTAGGTGGTGGGATCGGTGACTTTTATCACCTCTGCCTCCACGTCCAGCCCAGCGATTACCTTTCGTGTGAGGTGTTCCAGTTGTTTGCAATTCGCACATCCTGGACCGAGGATTTTGAGTGTTTCCATGGAGGGATGATGGCATTTTTGGAGAGACAACGTTCCGCATGGGTTGCTGAACATTGGTCACCTTCTGCACCCGTGACTTCAGATTTTCATTTAATCCAGTGTCCGGTACTAGTCATCGAACAAGATCCGGAGATCCCCGGGGAGAGTGAGGAGGAGGTCGTCCACCTCACCCTCGGAGACATATTCCTTGAGAACCCGGAAGACGGATTGAACTGCCTGGACGCAGTCATACTTGTCGATGAAGTCATCAATGTCATCAGCCCCGGCGGCATGGTATGCCTTTTGATGTGTATTGTGCATCTCGGCGACAAAATCATCCCAGTGACGCACCCGGCCCTTCGTGCTCCCGATTCGCCAGCCATCCACGTAGATGGCCTTGATCGCCATTGGGAGTTGGCTGATGAACTGCACCGATTCTTCAGGAGTCGATTGCTCCCGGAGGACGTGGAGAGTTGAGCGAAGGATTCGGCTGGCCTTTGCCGTGTTGCGATCGTCCCCGAGTTCGAAGGCGACCTTATTTACGAATTCTTTTCCCGTCCGGGCATATTTTTCAAAATTGATGGTCATTGCTCCGTGATCGTAGTCAACTTGTAGGCTGGATGCTGCGCGGATCTTGCGGCGATCTCACTTTAGATTGATCGATCTGGCTTTAAAGTCAGCAGAGATTCGGCATCTGCGACATGTTGCTTTGCCCGGAGCATGCTGTCTGGCGTGAGCGAAATGGAATCGATGCCTTCTTCCACCAGGAATTTGACAAAGTCGGGGTAGTCGCTGGGTGCTTGGCCGCAGATCCCGACGGGGGTGTTGTTCTTGTGGGCGGTTTCAATAAGTTGGGAGATCATGGCCTTGACGGCGGGATTGCGTTCATCGAAGAGGTGAGCCAGGAGGTCGGAGTCACGGTCGCAGCCGAGGACGAGCTGGGTGAGATCATTTGAGCCGATGGAAAATCCGTCGAAACGCTGCGAGAACTCGCGTGCGAGGATGATGTTGCTGGGGATCTCGGCCATGATGTAAATCTTAAGGTCATCCTTTCCCCGGGTGAGTCCGTTTTGGTCCATGACTTCGAGAATCTTGTAGGCTTCTTCAAGCGTACGGCAGAAGGGGATCATGACGATGATATTGGTGAGTCCCATTTTCTCGCGGGCTTTCTCAATGGCGGCGCACTCAAGCTCGAAGCCGGGGCGATAGGCGTCGCTGTAGTACCGCGAGGCTCCCCGGAACCCGAGCATGGGGTTCTCTTCCTCGGGTTCGAATTGAGCACCGCCAAGGAGGTGGGCGTATTCATTCGTTTTGAAGTCACTGAGGCGGACGACGACAGGTTTTGGATATTGGCTTGCGGCAATGGTGGCGAGACCGGAGGCGAGGGTTTCGATGAAGAAATCAGTGGGAGAGGGGTGGTCCCTGGTAAGCTCTTCAATCTGTGCTTTGATCCCAGGGTCGGCGAGATCGTCGAAGCAGGCGAGAGCCATGGGGTGAACCTTGATGGCATTGTTAATGATGAACTCCATGCGGGCGAGGCCGATGCCATCGGAGGGAAGTCGCCACCAGTGCATCGCCGCTTCGGGGCTGGCAATATTGAGCATGACCTTGGTTCTTGTTTCGGGGAGATCGATAAGGGAAATTTGGCTTTCCTTAAACGGAAGGAGGCCGGGATAAACTTCGCCTTTTTGGCCGAGAGAGCAGTTTACGGTGACGGGATCTCCTGTGGAAAGTTTCATGGTGGCATTGCCGGTCCCGATGATGGCGGGGACATCCAGCTCACGGCTTACGATGGCGGCATGGCTGGTGCGTCCGCCATGGTCGGTGATGATGGCGGAGGCTTTCCGCATGAGAGGGACCCAGTCGGGGTCGGTTCGTTCGGCGACAAGGATTTGCCCTTCCTTGAATTTCCCGGCATCGGCGAGGCTTTTGAGGACAACGACCGGGCCGGAAGCGATGCCGTTACCGATGGCGAGACCTTCGACAAGGGAAGCAGGTGCTTTTTCATTGAGGTGATAGCCGCGGATGATGGAGGCGTCTTTTTGGGTCTGGACTGTTTCGGGGCGGGCCTGGACGATGAAGAGTTCCTGTGTCCTGCCATCGAGGGCCCACTCGATATCCATGGGGCGTCCGTAGTGTTGTTCGATCTCGGCCGCCCAGCGGGCAAGCTGCAGAATTTGGTCATCATCGATGCAGAAGCGGGATTGATCCGCCTTGGGCGTTTCAATGGTGCGAACACGGGAATTGTCTTGGTCACTATAGATCATTTGGATGGCCTTGGTGCCGAGCTTTCGTTGGATGATGGGTCGGTATTCCGAGTGATCAAGGAGGGGCTTGAAGATGCGGAATTCATCAGGTGTGACCGCTCCCTGCACAATGGTCTCTCCGAGACCATACGCGGCATTGATCACGACGGTGTTGGGGAAGCCGGTCTCGGTATCGATGGTGAACATCACGCCGGAGCAGCCCTTGTCGGAGCGGATCATTTTTTGCACCCCTACAGAAAGTGCGACGGCGGTGTGTGCAAAGCCCTTTTGCTGCCGGTAGCTAATGGCTCGCTCGGTGAAGAGGGAGGAGAAGCAGGTGATGGTGGTTGCAAGAAGGTCATCCGCGCCAGTGACATTGAGGAAGGATTCCTGCTGTCCGGCAAAACTGGCATCCGGGAGATCCTCGGCCGTGGCACTACTGCGGACGGCGACGTCGGTGGTTTCGGTTTGGTAGCGTTTGGAAAGTTCGGTGTAGGCCGTGCGGATTTCATCTTCGAGTGCCTCGGGAAAAGTGGTGATTTCAAAGAGTGCGCGGATTTGATGCGAGGTCTCGGCGAGGGAAAGGTGATCTTCCGAATGCCGGGAAAGAAGGCGGGCGATGGCTTTGTCGAGTTCATTGAACTGAAGGAAATCGCGGTAGGCTTGAGCGGTGATGGCGAAGCCATCGGGAACGCCAATGCCCTTGGGGCGAAGTGCGCGGACGAGTTCGCCGAGGGAGGAGTTCTTGCCGCCTGCGATTGGAACATCGGCGACCGTAAGGTCTTCGAACCAGACGAGGGAAGTTGTCTGGGTGGGGGACTTTGTTTGATTGGGGGTATTCATGATTCTTGTTCAGTCTCGGCTGACGATGCCCTTGACTCGCCGAAATCGCACCACGTGGATTGCTATTGGCTCCGCTGATATTGCACATCAAAGAGATGAGCGAGGAGGCTGGAGTCACGGTCTCAGTTGGGGACGAGCCCGGTGAGATCATTTTGAATACTGACTTCGAGAACCTTGTCGGTTGCTTCAAGCGGCTGGCAGAAGGGGATCATGCCGATGTGAGGGTTCGTTTGTTTCGTCAAGCAATGCGGAGCTCGGATCAAGGGAGGCGGAGACCTCACCCTGGCTTGCGCTACGGTGAAACCGTGAATCTTGTGCGCCTATTGCTGGTTGGGGGGATGGTGTTGCTCCTTGGTTGCACGGCGGGAAAAGATTATCAGGAACCGGAGGTCCGTTTCCCGGAGTCCTGGAAAAATGGTGGACGTGCGAAATTGAATGAGAAGGAATTACGGAGATGGTGGCGGACTTTGAATGACAGAAAACTGACGGAATTGGTGAATCAGGCGGTGAGAAAGAGTCCGCAGCTACGGATCGCGGCGGCGAGCTTGAAGGAGGCACGAGCTTTGCGCGGGGTGACTGAGAGTGGCAGGTTTCCGACACTGCAAGGAGGCGGATCAGTTAATCGCGGACGTAGCGGGATGCGGGGAAGACCGGCCACCAATACCTTGTATTCCGGCAGTTTCGATGCGGCGTGGGAGGTGGATGTTTTTGGGAAGGTGCAACGTCAGGTCGAATCGGCAGAGGCACAGGTTCAGGCGACAGAGGAAGACTACTATGATGTGCTGGTCACGTTGACAGCGGAGGTGGCATTGAATTATGTCGAGGTCAGGGCTTTTCAGAAGCGCCTCGAAGTGGCCCGGGAAAATCGAGCGGCACAGCGGCGGACCCGGGAATTAGTAAAGGGGAGCTTTGAGGAAGGTGAGGTTTCGCGATTGGATCTGGAGCAGGCCCAGGCGAATTTGGAGACGACGGAATCGCAGATTCCTTTGCTGGAATCCGGGCTTTCGCAAGCACGGCATCGCTTGGCGGTGATCGTGGGATGTGCCCCGGGGAGTCTGGATGCCACGCTTGGGAGGGGGGTGGGGATTCCGTGGGACCGCGTTCCATTGCCGTGGGTGTGTCTGCCGAGGTGATGCGTCGGAGAGCCGATGTCCGGCGCGCGGAGAGGCTACTGGCAGCGCAGTGGGCACAAGTGGGGGCGACGAAGGCGGAGCTTTATCCAGCGTTCCAACTCCTGGGAACGGTTGGGCTGGAATCGATCGGGACAGGAACTTTTCTGAAGAGTTCGAGCGGGATTTTTGGGGTGGGACCATCAGTGCGATGGAAGATCTTCAGTGGTGGAGAAATACGACAGATGATCGAGGTTGAAACAGCACGGCAGGAGTGGCAGCGGCGAAGGCGCGCTTGAGAACCATCCAGAAGGGGGTGGAAGCGGCCGAGGCCTCGGCAAAGAAATCGAAACACGGATTGATGACTGTTTCTTAAGAGCCCCGGTGAGCGGGAGGGTTCTCTATCGCCTGGCGGAACAAGGCGAGGTAATCGGCGGTGGCGGGAAAGTGCTAACTCTTCTGGATCTGAGCCATGTTTATATGGAGATCTCTTTGCCTGCTCGGGACTCTGCCAAATCGGCGATCACGACGATGTTACCAGTCTCGACCTTGGAAGGATGGGCCAAGGTGATCGGATCGATGTGGCCGACAACTTACTATATGCACTTGAGTGTGGGAGCTTTTACCAAGGGGTTGGGAGCCGGAGATCTGCTACCTGATATTGTCGCCCTCTTCCTCTTTATGCCGGTTTTCACAGTGCTCGCAGCTTTCTTTCTCAAGAAACAGGAAGGATAGAAGATGAATCGATTAAGACATATTTTTTGGCTTGGGATAAAGGAGATGCGCAGCCTCGGGAGCGATACCGTAATTGTGCTCTTGCTGATTTATTCTTTTTCTTACGGGACCTATACCGAGGCCACGGGAATGACGGTGGAGGTGAATAATTCGTCCATCGCAATTGTGGATGAAGATCGATCAAACCTTTCGCGGCGGATCAGGCAGGCTTTCCATTCTCCGAGATTTTTTGACCCGGTCTTGATTGAAGCGGAAGAGGTGGATGAGGTGATGGATCAGAACAGGTTCATGTTTGTGCTCGATATTCCCCCGCGATTTGAGGCGGATGTGCTGGAGGGGCGCATGCCGGAAGTGCAGGTCAATATCGATGCCACGGCGACGATGCAGGCTGGGATCGGCTCAGAGTATATTCACCAACTGGTGACTGATGAGGTTGATCGCTTTGTCAGTCGCTCGGACGAGCCGCCTCGTCTGCCTGTGGAGCTGGTGACGCGGTTGGCCTTTAATCCAAATGGAAGCCAATGGTGGTTTTCGGGGATCGTCTCCATCATAAATAACGTTGGAATGATGACGATTATTCTAACCGGTGCAGCACTGATCCGGGAGAGGGAGCATGGGACAATCGAGCACCTTTTGGTGATGCCGCTGAGTCCGCTGGATCTGGTCTTGGCCAAGGTCTGGTCGAGCGCTTTGGTGATCCTCGTGGCGTCAGCACTTTGTCTTGTGATCGTGATTGAGATGGTGCTTGAGGTGCCGATTGCCGGTTCGCGACTGCTTTTCCTGGGAGGGAGCGCGCTTTATCTTTTCTTTGCTGCGGCGCTGGGGATCTTTCTGGGAACGGTCTCACGGTCGATGGCCCAGTTTGCCCTCCTCTTTATCTTGACCATGCTCATCCTCCAGATGCTTTCCGGGACCGACACCCCGATTGAAAGCCAGCCGGATTGGCTTCAGCGATTCACCTTCTTCCTTCCTTCACGGCACTACGTGAGTTTCTCACAAGCCATCATCTGCAGGGGTGCGAATTTTATGACGGTGTGGCGGGAGTTCCTGATCGTGGCGGTGTTAGGGTTGGTGTTTTTCATGCTGAGCTTAAGGCTCTTTCGGAGGTCGTTTGCAACCTATCACTAGAATCCGCATGAGTGAGGAGACTGGTCAGGGAGGCCAAAGTGACGTTCCCGGAGGGGGGCGGGCTGATTGTCAAGATCGCCTGACCTCTTTTTCCTCGGAGAGGTCCTGGGGTGAGGTCGAAAATCCTTCTGCTCTGGACGTATCTTCCAGCGGCTCCATCCAGCCGGGAGTCCTTAAGAAATCGTGACATTCAGCAGTTAAAAGGAAGGTAGGGAATTTCTTTAGATCATCACTGGGCAGTCTCCTGATTTACGAGAACAGGAAGTCTGATAGGATTAGGAATGTAAACCGAGGAACTTGGAGGATTACTCCACTGTTGGAAAGCCATGAACATCGAAAATAATTCCACGATCCGCGAAACTCGCAGCCTTTTAAATCGTTCCAATGTGGTGTCCCGCCTCGTTGATTCGGAGATTTTCAAGAGCTATCAGGAAGTGTTTCAGGCTTCGACTCATCTTCCTCTTGAGCTGCATCCCGTCTGGGGGGAGGAAATGAGAGCTTCCCCCGGGAGTGTGAATCAGAGTCGATTCTGCCATCTTCTTAACCGAGGTGATTCAGGGTGTCATCAATGCCTCATTGCTCGGAAATGTCTCTCTTCATCTGGGAAGCCAGGGATACAGTCGATCACTTGTTTCGCCGGGCTACAGGAAACGGCGATTCCGATTATGGTGGGTTCAGTGATCGTGGCTCAGTTGAAAACAGGACAGATTGCCCATGAAGCACGGGATCAAGAGAGTTTTGCCCGGGTTACAGGGTTTCTTGATGATGTGGAGGTGAGTAAAAATGAGCTTGAAAAAGCCTACCTGGCAACTCCCGTGCTAGGAAAACAGAGGTATCAAGCGATGGTGACCCTACTGGCTGCTTTTTCCCTACAGCTCACCAACTTGGCCAATCAAATCGACAGGGAACAGGAAGCGGAGGAAGAGAATTTCATCGATTTGGCCAAGGATTACATTGAGGAAAATCTCATCGATACGATTCATCTGAATGATATCGCCCGGGAATTAAAGATGAGTCCTTTCCATTTCTGCAGGAAGTTCAAAGCAGCAACGGGCATTACGATGACCCAGTATATTTCGGAGGAGAGAGTGAAGCTTGCCAAGGAGTTTCTTCTGAACACGGGGCAGCGTATTACGGACATTGCTTTCGATGCAGGCTTTCAATCGCTCTCACAGTTCAACCGAAAATTCCATAGGGTCACAGGGATGAGTCCAACACAGTTTCGAGCACAAGTGGCTGCCTGAGTGTCCAGCGACAATTAGAAATTCCCTCAGCGACAATTAGAATTGCCCCCTGACGACCGTGATTTGGGAAGAGTAATCCACTGGTCCTGCTGCGGATCGCTTGATTGAGGGAAGGACCCGGGGGACGGCGTAGCCGGACTCCGGGGACCGACCGAGATCAAGCGATCCGCAGGCGATTTTGAGGGGGCCGCTTATTCTGGCTCAGGGGGCTTTGAGCTGGTTTTTCCGGGCTTTTTGACCCGTTGGCTCGGGCCGTTGAATTCCAGAATGATCGAGTGGTGCACCAGCCGGTCGATCGCCGCCATCGTGGTCATGGGGTCCTTGAAGATCTGATCCCATTGGCTAAATACGAGGTTCGAACTCAGCAACACACTTCGTCGTTCGTATCGCTCCGCCAGTAGCGTGAAGAGCACTTCCATCTCCTCACGGCTCTGCTGCAGGTAGCCGATGTCATCGAGGATGAGCACTTCGTAGCGGTCCAGTTTTTTCAATTCACTTTCCAGGCGCAGGTCGCGCTTGGCCACCAGCAACTGATTGACGATTTTATAGGCTGGGCGAAAGAGCACCCGCTTGGAATGCCGCAGGATGAGTTCCCGCCCAAGCGCCGCGAGGAAGTGCGTTTTCCCTCGGCCGGGCAGACCGAAGGCGAGGATATTGACCGCGCGATCTACGAACCCGCCTTCGATCAAGGCTGGCAGTTGACGCCGAATCTTCACCGGTAGTTTTGCCTCATCGAGACTGCTGAGTGTCTTTGTTTCGGGCAAGCCGGATCCTGCCAGGAGTCGGGCGGTGCGCCGTTGTGCGCGGTCCACCGACTCACTCTCGCAGAGGTGGCGCAGAGCCTGCCGGTGACTCCAACCTTCCTTCTCCGCACGCTGCATCACTTCCTCGTATTGCCCGGCCATCGTGGGGAGCCGGAAGCTGCGCAGGAGTAATGCGGTGGGATCTTTCGTGGCACTCTCTTTTCCGGCGGTCTTCTTTCCGATTGCTTCGGACTTGCTCATGCCGCCTCCTCTCCCGTTGGGGTTTGGACATCAGCTCCGGATGACTCCTCTTCGAAGCCCTCGTCACCATGTTCCAGGAGTTCATCATAGGAGCTCAAGTCCACCTCCAGTGGCGGTCGTTCCCGGCTCTCTCGTTCCACGTCTTGCCACGTCTCCAGTAAACCTCTGACTTCCTTTGCCGAGACCACTCCCTTTGGAGACGCGAGGAGTTGCTCCAAGGCGTTTTCCACCACGGTCTGGCCTTCGTCAGCCGCTACCTTCAGGATCTCCAAATAGGGCCGATCCGCATCCATACCCTGCTTTCGCTCCAGGTGATCATAGGCCGCCCGGTAAACAGGGGCGGGAAAAAGCTCCTCCCGCCAACGGTATCCCGCAAAGGCTCCCGGCTTGCGCACGAGGTGACCGATGAGGTGGCGAAAATCAATCACCGCTCCGCAATCGCCGCTGCCCAGAGGCAACCGCGCCACCTCCTGCGCGCCATAAAACAGGATGATCCGGTTCTCATAAATACGCGCCAGAAGCTTGCTCCCGATCAAACGACTCGGCACCGAGTAGACCAGCTTGCGCACCCGGATCGTGCTGTTATTGCTCACGCTTAACATCAACTCCCGGTAGTCAGGCAGGTCCGGAACCAAGCCCTCCCGCATCCCCGCCAGCTCTTCACCCAGTCGCTCCGAGCGCAACTCATTGGCTGACTCCAGCACCGAAGTCAGAAAGGTATCGTACTTTTCCTCGCTCTCAAAATCACGACTCCCGCGCAGGAGCAGATGCTGCTTGATACGCCGCTTCAAATGCCCGTGACTGCTCTCGCAATCGCCGTTTTCCTGCGGTCGGCCCACATTGATTGTCCGTGGCTTGAGCCCAAAATGCGAACAGATCCCGAGATACTCATCATTGAATCCTCGTTTGGCACTGCCCTTTTTCAACTGATGGGTCGCGGTCGATGAATGATCGCTCAGGATCTCCCGAGGCACCCGGCCCAGCCGACCGAGAGTGGCCTTCAGTCCGCAGCGCAGCGATAGAGTTGACTCACTGCGCGCGCGCACCGCCCACTCCCAGTTCGAATACGGCAGCACCGCATGGAACAGTTTATGCTCGAGCGGGCGGCCTTGGATCGTGATCCCCAGCTTTTTCATGTCAGTCCAATCCACCGCCAGCACCTTGCCCGGTGTGTGATCCTGCGTGAAGAAGACCTCCTTCTCCGGCCCGTTCTCCAAACGCCATCCACGCACTCGTCGTTGAAAGGTTCGCAGCAGTCCCGGCTTCAACTCACCGGGATGGCATTGGCGGAGATGCTCGAAAAGCGCCTTCGCCTCCAGTTCCGGAGCCTCCCGCAACATCTCCTCGGCCTTCGGCCAGATCGTCTCCAGAGGATCCTTGCGCGTCCTCCAGGTGTGCGGCGCGCGCCGCTGATCCATGACATCATCCTGGCGCAAATGCTTGCGCGCGGTATTGCGGGACATTCCCGCCTTGGTAGCACTCATAATAATGGTTCTTCCTTTGTTACGCTCGGAAACAAGCTTCGTGAGTTGGGCTCTCGTGACCACAACCCAAAGCAGCACCCGCCACCCCACCCGGCGTCAAACAGCAAGCTGCCCACACCTGCAAAAACCTCCCGCCCAACGGGGTCAGTTTTAATTGTCGTCAGGGGGCAACTCTAATTGTCGTTCTACAGCCTGAGTGGATTCCCCCTCATGCATATGAAATAAACGAAAGTCGCGCGCCTCTTGGGACCGTTCCGGAACATGCCATCTGGCGATGAAGCTCAACTCGTGGAGGCTTTCCTGAGATTTACTCAAATTGTCTTTGAGTTGCCTGAAATCGTCGAATTCGACATCAATCCACTCGTGGCTCATCCGGGAGGTGTCATGGCATGGGACGCCCGTATCCTGGTCAGACCCATCCCTGCGATGAATGCTCCCTACGATCACTTGGCAATTCGCCCGGAGTGAGCTGACCGCGAGTATTCTCCTCCTCCTTTTCTGGCAAAGGACAGGAACAAACGATCTCCCTCCCTCGAATATCAGTCCTGTTGTGAAGATCCAACTCCCCATCAATGAGGCTGGCACGATAGGCCATTGTGCGCAGTCCGATCCCATCTGAGCCGGTTGATTCTTTAGCGCCAACCCCACAACCGTTATCAGTGATCCTGAGGTAAACTTTTTTCTCAACCGCTGAGAGATCGATGATGATTTCATCCGCCCCGGCGTGCTTCAGTGCATTTGAGACCGCCTCCTGGGCGATTCGATAGAGGTGGTTCGCAATGGCGCTATCGTGGAGTAATACCGGAAAAACACAGTCGAAAAAACAGCGAACCTCCGCTCGAGAGGTTCGTATTGCGAGTTGCTGGAGTGCATCCATTAAACCGGTGTCAGCCTCCTTGATGGGATAGAAACCATGGGCAATCTCACGCGACTGTGTCACGGCCTCAATGATCAACTCACTGATCTCATTGGCCTTATCAGAAGCTGGAGAGCCTTCCATCGACAATAATCGTGCGTGTTCCTTGCAAATCAAAGCAAGCCCGCCCAAATGCGAGCCAAGACCATCATGCAGATCCAGGGCAATTCGTCGTCGTTCCTCATCGGCGATCCTAACAATCTCCCGCTCCAGGTCCTTGCGTGCAGCTTCCGCCTCTCGAGTCTTAGTGATGTCGCGCTGGATTCCTACGAAATTGACCACCTTGCCCTCACTATTTCGAACCGGAGAAACAGTCAGCTCATTCCAAAATGGCGTTCCGTCTTTCCTGTAGTTCGACAAAACGACCTTGGCCTCAGCCTCCTCCTTGAGGGCTGTCCGTAATTCCTGCAAGCCATCCTGATCACGATCACCCCTTTGTAAAAAGCAACAGTTGTGATCAAGAACTTCTTCGGATGAATAGCCGGTGATCCGCTCCGACGCTGGATTCACATAGATGATCGGGTTTTCGGGGAGACAGGGATCTGTGATAATGATGCCATTCACTGTCGCATTGATTGCTCCTTGTTTCGCGCGAAGAGATTTTTCATCTTGTTGGAGCTGACGATTTGCCAAACTCAGAGAGATTTGGTCTGCGACCTGGCTCGCAAAAGCGATTTGATCAGCGGTCCATTCTCGCTCAAGCCCCTGATTTTCCACGCAAAGCACCCCGTCGAGTTCTCCACCTATCCGAATGGGAGCATCCCGTAGTGATTTAATCCCCAGTGGGATGAGAAACCCTTTCGCAAAATCCATCGTGTGGACTTCAGAAAAGACATCATGTGCATTGATAGGACTTCCCTTGGCAAGCTCCTTGAAATGATTGGGGTGGTCCTCTGACTCAAGGTAGGGCTCCTTGAAGTGTTTTCCTTCATTTCGCTCGTAGAGAACATGACAGCAAAACTTTGAACCTTGGTTTTTTGATAACCAGACGCTTACTTGGGGTATTTCCAAAGTATCTGCCACCAATCGGGTTGCGTTCTCTAGAAACCTGTCCAAATCCCCATCGGGAATTGATCGTTCTTTGGAAAGTTGAACAACCGCATTCAGTTCCTTTTGCGACCTCTCCAGCCAACGACGCTTTTCCGCTTCCGCTTCATTGCGCTCGGTAATATCGAGAATGATGGCTACGAAAACACTTTGCTCTTGATAGTCTCCCATCTGAAGATGGACCTCCACCTCATAACAACTGCCATCTTTGCGGCGATGCAGCGTCTCAAAAACAAGCTTCGTTTGTTCGCCAGTGCGCAGTGGCATGATCGTCGCATTGAATGACTTCTGGGTGTGAGCAGGCTTGATGTCTACCGGGGTAAGTTTGCAGAGTTCCTCAATCGTGTAGCCAAGATTCTCGCGTGCTCCACGATTTGCACATAAAAACCGCAATGAACTGCTCTCAAAGATGTAGATCTCGTTCAGCGAGTCCTCGAGAATTCGGCCCAAGTTTCCCACCTGCTCCTCGGCTCTGGTATTCTGGTTCATGATCTGATCTGTGCTGCTACTTTCATTGGTCAGTGGAATGGTCCACCTATTGGGGAAATTCTAATCAAAGAAGCTCGATGCCGCCACACTGATCTTCTCAGCGTGGATGATCTCAAGAAAATATCACGCGCTACTAAACCTGAGCGAAAAGGTCAGCCTTCGGATCCCGGTAGCCGCAATACACACAGGCTGGATGACGTGAGTTGACGTTATGACCACATTTTTTGCAGGGAAAGACCTTGGCCTCGATATGCCCGTCAACGGAGCCGTCCCTCGCGTCAATCTCCTTAACCCGCTTCAGGAGATCCTCCTCGGTCAAGCCATGTTGCTGATTGATAAATTCCCAAAGAGCACGACAAATCAGCGATAGTTTTTCAACCCGATGCTCCAGGTGAAGGTAATCTTCGCGAAACAGATCAGAGGCGCGACGGCGGGAACTACGGTCGATTTCCGACTCCAGCTCGATCCGTGAAGTGTATTGTTTCCACAAAACATCGTCCAGCTCGATGCCCTTTCTCTTACCGATTACCCCGCCCTTGGTATTCAAAGGAAGATCTTCATCTAATAACCAACTCTCGGCAGCCTCACTTGCTGAGCAATCATAGTACCGAATTTCGGCAGGGATGAAATAGGCGGAAGCCTTGGTCAGCCACTCTTCCCATTTTTCACTGCCGACCATCGCGATCCTTGAAAAGTGGCGAAAATGCTTCACATCGAACTTCAGCTCCTCCCAGATGGTATTTGGTTTCCAATGTTCCATAAGACACAGATTCACCAGAAGAGAAATCTTCCCGTGTTGGGCGATGGCATCCTCCAGGATGGGGATGGTTTCCCGGTAATCGATCTTTTCGACTGAGCCGGAGAGGAAGAGTTCGAGCGCTTTGTTACCGTTAAGCTTTTTAATTCTGATGGGCATCCTGACGTCAGAATGCACAGGTTGCGAACTCACGGCTGGGCGTTTTTTGCCAAAGCCTATGTGTTGATTGGCATCGACCGGAATCAGAACGGCCCGGAAAGAATCCCTTGGCTACCGCTTCAGACACAAAATTCGGGATTTTATGGTTTTTCTAGAATGCAAGCATTCCACCTGATCGATTGAAGGTGACGAGTTCATCTTATTTCAGCTTTCCAGCATCTTTCTGTCTCTTATACACATCTGACGCTGCCGACGATCTACTCTGTGTAGAT
>CAJXVQ010000034.1 GCA_913060685.1 uncultured Verrucomicrobiales bacterium | reverse complement strand
GATCAGCCTCGGTCTCGTGGGCTCGGAGATGTGTATAAGAGACAGCTTCAAGACATTGCCAACGACCACTTTGACCAACTCAAGATCGCTCTCGATCAAACCTTGGCCATCCAAATCCCATCCAAATCCCATCCTACTTCCATCCTACTTCCATCCTACTTCCAATTGATGAACGGAAGCTTTCTGGCGAAAATCTTCCCAGAGTCTCTTCAGGAGATCGTTCACATCGATGGGCGCGTCATGACGCCCCCTCCGCCAACAGAATATATCCATGACCACGCTTCGTTCGAATGACATTTGGAAGACCATGGACATTTAGCTTCTTTCGGAGATATCCCACGTAGACGTCCACGACATTACTGGTTCCCCCTTCGTAATCCTGATAGGCATGCCTCGAAATATAGTTGCGGGACACAACCTCTCCCTTCTTGAAAAAGAGGCATTCAAAGAGGGTATACTCTTTTCGGGTTAATGGAATCTCGTGACCTGCACGCGAGACGGTCTTCGCGGCAGTATCGAGGACAATATCTCCCGACGTAAGACGAGGCGACTTCTTCTCATGCCTTCTCCGAACCTGCGCACGAACACGTGCCACCATTTCAGCAAGATCAAAGGGCTTGATCAGGTAATCGTCCGCGCCCATCTCGAGGCCCTCGATTCTCTGGGAAACAGTATCTCGCGCGCTGATCAAGATCACAGGAACATTGTTGAGACGTTCCCGAAGACTCTTCAGAATATCAAGACCGCTAACTTCCGGCAGCATGATATCCAGAAGAATGGCATCGTATTCGTGATTCCTCGCATACCACAACCCCTCTTCACCAGAGGCCGTAGCATCGACCACATAGCCTTCTTCGGTAAGGCATTCGACAATACTTCGCTCCAAGGGCGGGTAGTCTTCAACAAGCAGAACTCTCATTTCTATCTAGAATCCTCTACATTGTCGAACATGAGAATTTGATGAAAAAAACACTTATTTAAAATAAGTGAATTCTCACCAAACTCTCATCTTCTCATCGTTAGGACTAACAACGATGAAACGAATTCTCACCACATTTGCCGGAGTCGGGCTTCTCGCCCTCTCGACCACAGCTCAAGCCGCAGACTTCGCCGTTGATAAGGCGAAAAGCACGATCACGGTCAAGGCGAAGGCCACCGGCGGTGGCTTCACGGGAACTCTCAAGGATTATAGAGCAACGATTTCCGGTAACGCTTCGACCCTAAAACCTTCGTCCGCGAAACTCACCTGGCTTTTCAAAGATCTCGACACGAAAGAAAAGAAACGCGATGCCAAAATGCTCAAGTGGCTCGACGTCGGAAAACACCCCGGCGGTGAGTTCACACTCAAGCGGATTTTCGATAAGAAGGTTCTCGGAAAGGAGCAAAGCTACGCTCTTGGCACCATCAAGATTCATGGCGTCTCCAAGCAGCTCGTCTTTCCAATCAACACCGCAAAAAACGGGAACGCTTTAACCATCTCGGGACAGGCTGTTCTAGACACCACAGACTTCGCTCTGCCCATCATTCGCATGGCTCTGGTCGCCACCGTCAAACCCAAACTCGTCATCGATTTCTCCTTAACAGGAAAGATTAAGTAATCTGCCGCTATGTTTGCTACCCAACGTTCAAAATCTCTAACTCACGATTCCGCCCAAGATCGCACGGCGAATCTTGAGGCCTGTTTCAGAGACCTCATCCTGCCTCAAGGAAAGGCCAACACCACGCTCTCCCAAGCCATCCGCTATGTCCTTGATAGCCCGGGAAGCTTCATCAGGGCCCGGCTCGCATGGCAGGCAGGATACACCTGTGGCTTGTCCGATACGGTCGCGGCACGGATTGCGATCGCCGTCGAATACTTTCACACCGCTTCCCTTATCTTCGATGACCTCTCGTCCATGGATGACGCTGAGACCCGACGGGGAAGCCGCTGCGTGCACGTCGTTTACGGCGAGGCCGTCGCCATGCTCACGGCCCTCGCATTTATCAACCGGGCCTATTCTCTGATCTGGAGTGAGACCAGGATACTCCTGCCCGAGGTCTCCCGTGAGGTCACAGAGTTTGTGGAATCCTGCCTCGGCACCAGCGGCGTATTGGAGGGCCAGGCCAAAGATCTCAGCTTTGGACCGAAGGACAATACTCCGGAAAAAATCCTGGAAATCTCGATGGGCAAAACCGTCACCCTGCTGCGACTTTCTCTTTGCCTTCCGGCGATGATTGCCAACGCCCCGGCTCGAACCGTCTCGCTCCTGCGTCGACTCGCTGTCTTCCGTGGTCTCGGCTATCAGATTGCCGATGACTTCAAAGATGTCTTCCAAAGCGAAGAACAATCTGGAAAAACCTCGGACAGAGATCGGTCCCTCTTCCGTCCGAATATTGTTGTAAGCGAGGGAGTCCCGGCGGCAGCACGCCGCTTGGCAAAATTCGTCGAAAAAGGTGATCGCATTCAGCGACAACTCACTTCCCGCCAAGGGAACTGGGATTTTCTAAAAGAGCTTCGTATCTCCGTCGGTCCGAAACTCCTCAATGAGAATGGCATCCCCATTTCGGGAGATCTTTAAGACTATGAATTTCCTCAAGCTTGCGCTGCTTAATTTGCGGCGCCACTTTGTCCGAACCCTCATCGGAGCAGCCGGGATCACCTTCGGGGTCGTGGCCATGCTCTGCGTCGTCACCATTCTGCAAGGAGCGGTGCGCATGTTTGAGCGCATCCTGAGCAGCGATAGCGAGATGATCGTTTTTGAAAAAAATGTCTCGGACCTCTTCTTTAGTAATGTCCCCCTCGATGCCATCGACAAAATCGGCGAGCATCCGGGGATTCAAGAAATCGAGCCCGCTCTCTTCGGCATCGTTTCCAGTCCGGAAAATCCAGTGGTCACCTGCTTCGGCATTCGCGCCGACTCCTCGCGACTCTCCAAAGCCACCTGGCTGGAGGGGAGTTCCGAAAAATTCACTAACGACGGTAAACTCGTCGTCCTCGGCAAACGTGCCGCCAACTTTATGGAAGCTGGCATTGGGAGCATCATTGATGTCGGCCATAAGAAATTTGAAGTCACCGGCATCATCGAGACTGAAAACGGCTTTGAGGACGGCGGCGTCTTCATGCCCCTCGCTCTCTGTCAGGATTACTTTCACAAAGAAGGTGTTGCTTCGGTCGCTACAATCAAAGTCACCGATAAAAAAGAAATTGCCGCAGTCAAAGATTACATCGAGGAGACTTACCCCAACCTCGTCGCTCTCGAAAATGAGGAGTTCAGCCAGAGCTACTCCCAGTTCCGCATTCTCAAAACCACTTCGTGGCTTGTCGGCGGGATCGCCTTTCTTCTCGGAGGACTCAGTGTGGCCAATACCATGACCCTCTCGGTCTTCGGTCGGATTCGTGAGATCGCCATCCTGAGAGTCTGCGGATTCTCACGCGGCCAGGTGGCCCGACTCATTTTCGGTGAATCAATTCTCGTGTCCCTCTTCGGAGTCACCATCGGCACCTTGATCAGCTTTGCTGTGCTCCATCTTTTGAAGGCCCTGCCAGCGCTACAAGGATACATCGACACCAGGCTGGAGCCCAATCTCATCCTCGCGGTGATCGCGATGTCCTTCATCACCGGCATCGGCGGAGCCCTCTATCCCGCGCTTTACGCCATGAAAATCAAACCCGCGGATGCCCTCCGCTTCGAATAAGCCATGAATGCTACTCAATCACCCATCCAGGTTCAGAACCTCACTAAAAGTTTTGACAGTGGAAAAATCGAAGTCCTCCGTGGCGTCGACCTCACTGTCCCTCAAGGAAAAATCTATTCAGTTTGTGGTCCGTCCGGCTGCGGTAAGTCCACCCTGCTTCATATCATTGCAGGCATCGAATCAGCGGATTCCGGTTCGGTGCTTGTGGAAGGACAGTCGTTGAACTCCGAGAGAAAACGCCTCGCAGCACTTCGTCACACCATCGGCTTCGTTTTCCAACTCCACAATCTCATCCCAGATCTCACCATGGAAGAGAACTGCCTCATTCCCTCCATCGCCGCAGGAATGAATCATGGCGAGGCCATGGAACGGTTTCACTGTCTCGCCAAGAAAACCGGACTGGAGCATCGCACGAAAAACCGCATTCAAGATCTCTCCGGAGGAGAACGTCAACGCACCGCCATCTGCCGGGCACTCATGAACTCTCCAACGATCGTCGTGGCAGATGAACCGACCGGATCGCTCGATGAGAAAACAAGCTGGGCCATTTTCGCACTGCTGGGTGATCTCGTCGTCTCCAACGGTGTCACCATGATCATGGCAACCCATGACCTGGAGCTTGCGAATAACAGCGATGGCGTGATCCATATGCGGGACGGAAAAATTGCCTAATACCGTGAATCCGCTTCCTCAATCGAGAGACCCGGTTCTTTGTGGAGCGCGACACGCTCTGTTCTGGATGATGGTGGCAAATGCCGTTGGGCTGCTACTTTCTATCCTCTTAATTTTTCCGAAGGTCGGCCTTATTTTTGGCGAATGGACCTACGGTCGCTGGCTCCCGCTTCATCTCAACTGGCAGCTCTACGGATGGACCGCTCTTCCCCTTGTTGCGTGGGTTTTCTTTCTCCTACCTCAAAGCCGGAATTCACTCGCCAAGGCCAGCTGCCTCGGCATCCGGGCTTGGTCCGCCGTGCTGGCTCTAGGGGGAATCTCTTGGCTCACCGGGCACACCAGCGGGAAGATCTTCCTCGATTGGACCGGCTTCCTACGCGTTCTCTTTCCCGCCGTCATTCTCTATCTCTGGGGAGTGCTCGCTCTCGCCTGGTATCGTGGAGAAAAGCGCAACTGGTTCGTCGTCCCCGGCTTGCTCGTTCTCCTCGCCGTTCCATTCGGACTCTACTTTGCTTCCAGCCCCGAGGTCTACCCCCATGTCGATCAAAGCACCGGAGGTCCAACCGGAGCCAGCCTTCTCAACTCCACTCTCTCGGTGGTTTTCCTCCTTCTGATCCTGCCACTCGCTCTTCGCCACAAGCCACCAGGAAAATCTCTCGACCGCCTCGTTTGGGGATTCTTCGCCGTCAATTTTTTCCTCGGCCTATACTCCGAAACCCTTCCGCACTCCCACCATCACCCGGGACAGATTACATGCCTTGCCAGCCTTCTTCTCTGGCTCGGGCTGCTCCCCTACTACTACTCAAAGCAAGAATGGAAGACGCCCCACCCGCTTTGGCAAAAGGCCATGTTCGTCTGGCTTGGAGTTTTGATCCTAAATGGCTTCATCACTTTCCTTCCCGGTATTCTCGACAGGCTGAAATTCTCAAACGCCCTCGTCGCACACTCCCACCTCGCAATGGCAGGCTTCACCACGAGCCTTCTCATCTTTGTTCTTCAGCAAATTCTCCCGCAAAAGATTGCCCTGCGCATGAACAACCGCCGTGCCTTCTGGAGCTGGCATCTGGCAACCGCCGGATACATTGTTCTGATGATCTTTGCGGGAATTTTCGAATCCACCGATCCTTCCTTCCTCACCTATCCGGGCGTCCTCCGCGATACGCTCTATGGACTTCGCTCGCTGAGTGGCCTCGCCCTCTTCCTTGTCTCCATTCACTGGTGGAAAGCCCTTCAATCATGAACCGACCTCTCCTCATCACTCTTTTTCACTACGGCACCGGAATCATGGATGCCCTCACCGGCCTCTGCTTGATCTTCGCTCCGGCCTGGACTCTCGGCATCATGAATGTCGCCCCTCGTCCTGAAGCGCCTCACCTTGTTTCCTACATCGGCGTGTTCGTCTTTGCGGTGGGATGCAGTCATTTTCTCGCGGGGCGATTTCCAACTGATTCCACGTCCCGTGAGCGCTGGAAGACGATTTGGAAAACCACCTCCATCGTCCGCTTCAGTGTTGCCGCCTTCGTTCTCTCCCGTGTCCTGACCGGCACCTTTCAGACCGCTTGGCTCGCAGTCACAGCGACAGATTTCACCGTCGCCCTCATCTTCATTGTTCTTCTCAATAAGAAGCAACTCTTCCCATCATGATCCGCTTCTTCCAGCGCAATGGCAGCGGCATCGTTCTGATCGTCGCGACCTACTTCTATTTCCTTATCTTTGCCCAGTTCGCCTTTGTTGAACTACTCAATGCCGACCTCACTGATGCGCTCAAACCCATGATGGCCGCGATGGCTTTCAGTGGAATCGTCGGAAGCCTCACCACGCCCCTGATCCTCAAGCACCAGGGAGCACCCCGAACACTTGCACTCGCCCTCATCGGCTGCGCCAGCATGAGCGCACTCTCCGTGCCCGCGCACACCTTCATCTCCTACCTGTGCATTGCAATGGGCACCGGCCTCAGCCTTGGCCTTCTCACCGTGACTCTCACTGCCAATCTCCGCTCCCTCCTCCATCCCAATTCATGGGGACCAAGTATCGGCATGGGGACCGGGCTCGCTTACTTCTGTGCCAATCTCCCACCTGTCTTTGCGACCACTTCCGCAAACCAAGCCCTCATTGCCAGCGTCTTCGTATTAGTCGGGCTTCCAGCAGTTCGGAAGCTCGGGAATGATGAAAGTCCAGGAATCACCGCACCACCATCCAAGCTCAACTATTTCCCCTACGCCGTCCTCGTCTTCCTTGCCCTCGTGTGGCTCGACTCCGCCGCCTTCTTCATCATCCAACACACCAAAGAACTCAAAGAGAACAGCTGGGGTGACTCCTACCTTTGGCGCAACGGTGTCATCCATTTCATCTTCGCTCTCTTCGCCGGAATCCTTCTTCAAAAACGAAGTGCAAGCATCCTCACCATCGGAGCCTTCACCCTCCTTTCAATTGCCAGCCTTTGCCTTAATCAACCGGAACTCGCGATCACCGGTGGCTGGCTCTACCCTGCCGGTGTTTCACTCTACTCAACCGCCTTGGTCGCCTGCCCCGTCTATCTCACCCGTTCTAAAAACCCCGCCTGGGCCGCCGCCATCCTCTATTCTGTCGCCGGTTGGTTTGGCTCCGCCAATGGCATTGGCATGGCTGAAAACCTCAGCCATATTCCCCTTCTCTTTCTCATCATCGCCGGAATCATATTTTCCCTCCCTCTTATCAAGCCCCATAAAACCAAGATCGCTATCGCACTCGGACTCATCATCGTCACCACATTTTTCTCCGCCCGACCTCCTGCCCTTTCAGCGAGGTCCTCCATCGACCGAGGCCGCCAAGTCTACCTCTCCGAAGGCTGCATCCACTGCCACTCCCGTTACGTCCGACCTGCAAGCATCGACGTGGAACTCTGGGGTCCCGTTCTTTCCCTTGCTGAAATCAAAAAAGAATCTCCCGTCATCATCGGCAACCGACGCTCCGGTCCCGATCTCCTCAACATTGGCAATCGCCGCTCCCGCGCCTGGCTCAAGCAGCACTTCATCGATCCACAGTCGCTCAGTGCTAAATCCCCAATGCCCTCCTATCGTCACCTCTTCCAAGAAGGCGACTCCCGTGGCGAAGACCTTATCGACTTCATCAGCCTACGCGGCATGCAATCCTTCTCCGAACGCTACGAATTCACCCAAGCCTGGAAACCCAAACCAATGACTCCAACGCACAATGGCGGACAACTCTTCACCAAACATTGTGCCTCCTGCCACGGTTCCGAAGGCCGTGGGAATGGTCCGCTTCACGATCTCTGGATCCGACCTCCCGCCAATCTCGCTGATGGCCCCTTCATTCATTCACGTGAGCCTGACACCCTCGCCCGAATCATCAAATTTGGCATCATGGGAACAGACATGCCCGGTCATGAGACACTCAGCGATGACGAAGTGACGAGCCTGGCTCAGTATCTTAAAAATCTCCGAAGCAAGAAAGGCTGACAAAACCACCACGTCGAAACGTTTTCCCATTAGTCCCAACATTCACATGTTCACAGCCGCCGCCCTGATCCCCAGCTTCCTCTTTAGCGCAATTGGCTTTATGGCATTCTGGTATGGGCGAAAGCTGCAACTTTGGAAACCTCTGTCGCTCGGCTTGATTTTGATGATCTATCCCTATTTCTGCCCCGGGCCGATTTGGCTCTGGGTGCTGGGAATCGTCTTTACGATTATTTTGTGGTTTCACCACGACGAATAAAAAAAGACCTTGTTCACACAAGGTCTTCCAAGATTCAATTTCTTTCAGGACCCTCGCTATTTCAGGTAAGCCTCAACATTATTCTTCTTAGGATCCCAATAAGAAACCTTCAGAATCTTCCCCTTCGAATCCAACTTCAGAACCGTGACTTTATCCTTTTGAGTCGGAAACGGAGTCATGAGATCCTTGTCATCTCCATAGATGATTCGATGGGCATATTTCTTCATCTTCCTGAAGGCAAACATCCGCCCGATTCCAGGCATCCCGTGAATATTCGCGACATAGGCAGCCTTCTTCTTGGGAAAGTAGGCCGCCCCCTTGGCATGAAGAACTTTATTCGCCTTCTTACCGGTCGACATATCCAAACTTAAAAGGAGGAAGCGGGTTTTCGAGTCAAATTTGTAGGCCTTACCATGCTGATCATTTGCCGCAAATGGTTTGACCTTACTTCCAACTTTATACTGCTGGGCACTCGCACTTCCGACGAAGAGCGTGACGAACAGCAGAATGTATTTCGTTATTGTTTTCATAGATTATTCTTAACTCAAAACTCTTTCACCGCTTCCCAACGCTCTTGCCCCCCCCAAATCCGCTCCCAGATCAGCACGCCAGCCCCCGCATAGTCCAAGCCGGTCGGCCGCTCCATGGGAACGCTCACGGAGCCGGATTCAGCTCGCTCCAAATGCCATTGAAAAATTGGCTGCAAAATTCCGCTGCGAGGATCCCGAATCTCAGTAAACCGCATATCGATAAATACCGACCTCCCATCCTTACCCTTCCGCGCTACCCAATGCCGACGGGAAAACCACTTGAGAGCATCCAGTTCAGCCGTCCCTTCATACGAGTTCATGATCTCACACTTCTTTTCAATGTAGTCGTAAGCTGCCCCCTGCTCTCCATCAAAGGGTGACCAGTAGGTCAAATAGTATCCCTCCTTGGTCTCTATTAAACCACGCCAAAGAATCGTGTTGAAGGAACTCGGAGCCACCTGCACCAGTTCAGCATCCAGCAAATCATTCTTCATATGCCTGGAGATTTCATTCTCAGCCCAACTCTGCATCGCAAAGCCAACCATCACGTATAGAGAAGACACACAGACCGAAATCCCCATCACTCGTCTCCGTCTCCATGAATCTCGAGGGAGTCGCAAGGCCATCCATAACCCGATCAATAATGGCAGGGTAAAGAGGGGATCGACAATAAACATCACGTTCATCGCCACCCTTGCATCTGAGAATGGCTCGAAAATCTGGGTTCCGTATGTCGTAAAACAATCGATTAAGACATGCGTGCTCCATGCCCAAAAAATCAGCCAACCGGCCTCCACCGCCTTCACGCCTCTCTCGCGATGACATCGCGCCACCGGCCTCGCGAGAATGAGACTCGCCATGATCATGATCAAAATCGAATGCGAAAGCCCCCGATGCCACCGGATCCCGGCCGCCGCATCCAAAAACGGAAGCGCGATGACATCCAAATCCGGAAGTGTCCCGAAAAACGCTCCCCATGCGGCGCCACGCCAGCCCAGCTTCCGCCCCAGCACAAGCTCGCCCATCACTGCTCCGAGAGCTGCCTGTGTGAGAGAATCCATATTAAATAAACCTCCTGCGGGACCTTAACTCCACCGCCATTGCCACCGCCTGAATGGCAGCGAAAACCAACAAGTCTTCATCAGAAAGAAGTCCTATTAGGAGATAAGGAGTAACGGTCACACCGGCACGCTACAGCCCCTTAGATTAAGATTGCATGAGAATCCCGGCAACTTCATCAAGGAAGGCCAAAATAGCTCAGGGAGAATTCACAAAGAGGCTTTGATCCAATGCAAGGTTTCCACGTTCAAAACTGAAAGGCCACCGCTTCACGGTCATTGCGAACCAAAAGAATCCGCCCCGCCAGCGTGGAGTGATTCCAGGTGCGATGATCCATCGCCTCAAATTCCTGAACCACTTCTTCTCCCTCTGAAGTCATCTTGAGAATCGAAACTTCGCCCTGCTCACCCTGCAAAATCATGTGCTCTCCCACTCCGAGCAGCTGACCATGACCAAAGTTGCTCCCCCGCCACTTCAGCCCGCCATCCTCGAGATCGAGACAGACCAAGCGCCCTTCGTTCAAACCGTAAAGATAATCACCATTCACGACCATATCCGCAAACTTGGACTTCAACTTCCGACTGTGCCAAAGCTCCTTCGCTTCGAACCCACCGCTTGTCGGAGAAATTTTGATCCGATGTGTTCCATAGCCATAGCCGCTGCTGGTGATGACCGTGTCGCCCACGATCAAAGGTGACGCACAGTTCCCCTGATCATTTCCAACCGGGAAAGACCACAGGATCTCGCCACTCTCAACATCGTAGCCATCGACCGACTTCTGCTGGAAGGCGACGATCTGTCGTTTCCCCGCCAAAACAGCCAATACCGGCGAGGTGTAAGATGAACTGTAATCTCCCGCCCGCCATACCGGTTTACCAGAAGACACTTCAAAGGCTGCCAAGTTCTTCTCCGCCTGACTTCCCAAAGTTACGATCACTTTCCCATCCACAACCAAGGGGCTGCAGCTCTTCGCCCACTTCGGAACACTCTGATCCACTTCAGCCAAGACGTCCTTGCCCCAAATCAGATCTCCAGTTCGTGCATCGAGACAGCTAAGAATCCCGGTGGCTCCGTAAGAGAAAACCTTCCCATCGATCACCGTGGGAGTCGACCGCGGACCATCATCACCCATCGATTCCTCGAACCTTACGTCCTCGCCATGCACCCAGACCGCATCACCGGTCATGAGCTCATAGCAAATGGTCGTCTCCACTTCGCCCCGTTGCTCCATCGTGTAGGCAAACCCACCTGCCACCGAAAACGCCGACCATCCCTCGCCAATTTTCCTCCGCCAAAGCTCCTTCGGTTTTGAGTCATACCAACCATCCGGCAGCAGCTCTCCGGACACGCGATTCTTCATCTCTGCCCCTAGAAACCGAGGGAAGTTCTCAGGCCCCTTTGTCTCGATCACCGTTCCTTCCTTCGCCATCGTCCCGGTCACTTCAGGAATGTCAGTGGCGGAATCCTTGGACCACCGAAACGAGAACTGAGGAAAGAAGCTCCCGGTGTGCCCATCCATTTTCACCATGGCCATCATTCCCAATACGACACCCAACCCCAACAAGCGGAACTTCCAGCGAAAACGACTTAAGAATAATAGCCAAATTAAGGAAGTCGCTACGACCAACAGCACGAAAACTAAATCAATCGCCCCGCCTGCGCCAAACTCCTCGAAGCGGGGCACCTTCTTTAAAATGATCCACAGAAGGACCAAAATTGCTTCCATCCAGATCAGGAGCTTCCAGCGGGGCCGCGGCTTTGAGTTGGGGGGAGTAGATCCATCCATAACGGTAACTTAGAAGAAACCAACAGAGTCTCAAGCCCACTTCCTTTCTTTTCCCCGCATCGTCACAAGGTAGAGTGGTAGAAACACGGGCCAGATATCGTAGAAACACATCTCGCAAGTCATGAAACCGCTTTTCCTCATCGCTCTCACTCTCGGCCTTGCCAAAACCGAAACCACCTATGACCTTGTCATCCCCGCCGGAAGGTCCAGTGCCGTCGGCTTTGACGCCGCACAAAAGGAGGTTTCCAAAGCAGATCCACTCTCTGTCTATCTCGACACCTCAAAAGCCCCCATCGCCAACAGCGCTCACTACAACACCAAAGGCACCCTCCAGGTCGGACAACAACTCGCCGAGGCCCTCCTCAAATTCACACCATGAAATACCTCCTCCTTTTTCTCCTCACTAATCTGGGGTTCTCAGCCGTCAAACCTAACATCATCGTCGTCTTCATCGATGACATGGGCTACTCCGACTTCTCCTGCTTCGGCGGCACGGTGAAGACCCAACACATTGACCGCCTCGCCTCGGAAGGCCTCAAGTTCACCAACTTCTACGTCAACTCGCCAATCTGTTCCCCTTCCCGTGTCGCTCTCACCACCGGCCAGTATCCACACCGGCACCGTATCACCTCGTATCTCAACAACCGCCGCGACAACAAGAAGCGAGGCATGGCCCAGTGGCTCGACCCCAAGGCCCCCACTCTCGCCCGCCAACTCCAGAAAAGCGGATACGCCACCGGCCACTTTGGCAAATGGCATATGGGTGGCCAGCGCGATGTCGCCGAAGCTCCCGAGATCTCAAAGTACGGCTTTGATGAGAGTTTGACCAACTTCGAGGGAATCGGCCCCAAGCTCCTGCCCCTTACCCTAAAGCCCGACCCCAAAGGCGGCGACCCGATCTCGGGCCGAATCTGGGCCGATGCCGAACGCCTCGGCGCAGGCTTTCAGTGGATGCAGCGATCTGAGATCACCACCGGCTTCGTCGACAAGGCCCTTACCTTCATTGACAAATCCCAGATCGAGCAAAAGCCCTTCTTCATCAATCTCTGGCCGGATGATGTCCACGGTCCCTGGTGGCCGCCACTCGACAAATGGGGCGGCAGCAGACGCAAGCTCTATCAAGGTGTCCTCGACTCCATGGACGAGCAACTGGCCCGCCTCTTCGACCGCGTCCGCAAGGACCCCAAACTCCGCAACAACACCATCATCACAGTGTGCTCCGACAATGGCCACGAGCCTGGTGCAGGCACCTCTGATCCCTTCCGCGGCGCCAAGACCTGGATGTATGAAGGCGGCATTCGCTCCCCCCTCGTTATCTGGGCCCCCGGCCTCATCCCTGCCGACAAGACAGGCACGACCAACGAGGCCTCCGTCTTCTCTGCCATCGATATCAACCGCTCGCTCTACACCCTCGCCGGAACCAAACCGGCCCAAAAACTCGACGGCGAAGATATCTCCGAGACCCTCATCGGTAATTCAACAGCCTCTCGCACCGCTCCCATTTTCTGGCGACGCCCACCCGACCGCCCCGGCTTTGGCCATGGTTATGACGAGGACAATCCCGACCTCGCAGTCCGCGATGGCAATTGGAAATACCTCGTCAACCATGATGGCTCCACCCCCCAACTCTACGACCTCCCAAACGATCCTTCGGAATCCAAGAACCTCGCCAAACAGCATCCCAAGGTCGTCAGCCGCCTCGACAAGGCCCTCCGCGATTGGAATGCCCAAATGCCGGTTGATGGCTCCGATCCCACCTTCAAGAAAATCGGAGCCCTTCCGGCTGACCACTTCGTCAACCCCATCGGAGAAGGAGCCGACCCCTGGGTGATCCGAGACCCCAATGCCAACCGCTATCTTTGGTGTTTCTCCGATGGCAACCGCAGCATCGCCATTCACACGGGTAAAAACCTCTCCTCCCTTGGTCGGAAACACACGGTCTGGACTGCTCCCAAAACCGGACCTTACTCCAAAGAGATCTGGGCACCCGAGCTCCATTTCCTTCGCGGGAAGTATGTCATCTATTTCGCCGCCTCCGATGGTCAAAATAAAAACCACCTCGCTTATGCCCTCCAATCCAAAACCAGTGATCCCCTCGGCGAATACCAACTCCACGGACCCTTCCAAACCGGAGAAACCAAGGACCAAAATCTATGGGCGATCGACATGACCCCGCTTGAGCATCAAGGCAAACTCTACGCGCTTTGGTCCGGCTGGGACGGTCCCAATACTGACCAACAATTCCTCTATATTGCCGAGATGGAAACGCCCGTCAAACTCGCCACGAAGAGAACCTTGATCTGCCAAAACGACGATCACCCTTGGGAAATCACCGAACCAGGTCCAACAGGCCGCGGCCTCAACGAAGGCCCGCAAGTCCTCAAAAACGGAGACCGCACCTTTGTCACCTACTCATGTGCCGCCTCCTGGCTTCCCAGCTACAAACTTGGTCTCCTTGAACTCACCGGCGACAACCCACTCGACCCAAAATCGTGGAAGAAATCCAAGAACCCCCTCTTTCAATCCTACCAGAACACCTTCGGAGTCGGACATTCCTGCTTCGTGAAATCTCCGGATGGATCCGAGTGGTGGCACGTCTTTCATGCCAAACGCGCCCGCTCCCCCGGCTGGCAGCGAGCCATCTTCATCCAGCCGTTCAAGTGGTCAAAAACCGGCATACCGCAACTCGGTCGCCCCCTCCAACCGGGTTCGTTATTCCCTCGCCCCGCTGGTGAAAAAACCAGCATGCTTGAGCTTCCTTACAAGTCCGACCTCCAAAATGATCATTCCTACTTTGGTCACCACCAATCCTACCTCGCAACTGCCGGAGAACTTCAGCTCGGCCGGACTTCCACTGCTCCCGTCAACCCTTATCGAAGCGGCGAAAAAATCATCCTCACCAAACAAACTCCGAACAACTTCGCTGCGGCCGTCACCCTCGACTTCCAAGGCAAAAGCGCAGGACGAGGAGCCGGTCTCCTCTTCCGAACCACCGCCCCTTCCATTGGCTACGATGCCCACCGCGGCTACTTCGTTGGCATCAAACCCAGCCAAAATGCGATCCTCCTCGGCAAGATGGACGGCTCGGGTTGGAAGGAGCTCGCCCGAAAAGAACTCCCCATCGACGTTTCAAAAAAACACCGCCTCGGCGTCACCGCCATTGGCCCCAAGTTCTCAGTCACCATGGATGGCCGCACCGTCCTCACTCACACTGATCCAGACTACAAGGAAGGCCACATCGGCCTCCGCGTTGTCGATATTCCGACCACCTTCTCAGATCTCAAAATCACGACCGCTCCTTAGGAAAGCGCGATGAACTTGACCATTCTTCCTGCTTCCAAATTCAAGATCCCAAAAACCTTCTCATAAAAGGGCGCAAAATCGACCTCAATGAGGACGTTCCCAATGTCAAAAAGAATGGTCTTCGGTTTCATTCGTGTTATTAAGAAAGAGAGCCCCAATCACGAGACCGGTTTCCGAAAGAGCGGCACCAACACAGCCACTCCAGCAATGAGAAGAGCCACTCCCTGAAGATAGTCACCGTAGAGAGTCCAGCCAGTCCCCAGTAGGATCGCGATAATCGCAGCACTTCCGAAAAACACTTTGATCAAATCACTCCCCACCGAGACTTCGTTGGGATCGCGTTCTGTGATTCGAAAGCGCTCCCACCCCTTCCCCGGAGGAGAAGTCTTTTCCGCAAAGTTCGAGAGCGTCTCCTTTGATTCGGGCTTCGTCATAAAGGTCACAATCAACCACACGGCAGTGGTCAAAATCACCGGTCCCACATAGGCCCATGGTCCCATTGCAACCGCCCAACCAAAGGGATCGGCAAAGGGCAACTTATCCTTTCCTACGAAAAGGTAGCTCGAAATGATGGCGGCAACCGTTGCCGAAATTTCGCTCCACGCATTCACGCGCCACCAGGTCCAACGTAGTAAGTAGACCAAACCAGTCCCTGCACCGACCATCAGAATCAACTCGAACATCTGCGCTGCGTTGGTCAGCACAAGCGCCACCAGGGAACCCAGAGTCAGCACCAAGGCACTGGTGATCCGCCCGACCATGACCTGCTGCCGTTCGCTGGCATTCGGTCGGTGAAAGCGCACCCAGAAATCCTTGGTCAGATAAGACGAAGCCAGGTTCACCTGGGTCGATAGAGTCGAAATATAAGCTGCGATCAACGAAGCCAGGACCAGCCCTTTCAAACCGACAGGCAACTGGGCAACCATCGCAGGATAGGCGGCATCATGCCCCAACTTGTCTTCAGCCAAATGAGGGAAGGCGGTCCCAATTGACTCAAGCGAGGGAAAAACCACCAAAGAAGCCAGCGCCATTAAAATCCAGGGCCAGGGACGCAAGGCATAGTGGGCCACGTTAAAAAAGAGACTCGCCTTGGTCGCATGCCCCTCATCCTTTGCCGCCAAAATCCGCTGGGCAATGTATCCGCCCCCGCCGGGCTCGGCTCCCGGGTAGTAAGCCGTCCACCACTGCAAGGCGATCGGGATGATAAAGATGGCCACCCAGGTATCCGCGGTTGTTGGAAAAAGACTCATCTTGGACTGCACCAATTCATTCGCGAACAAGCCTTCGAGTCCACCGATCGCGTCCATATTCAGAATGAAAACGGTCGCCGCAACTGATCCAATCATTGCCAGCGCAAACTGAAAAAAGTCCACCAGCAAGACCGATCTCAAACCGCCGGCCACACTGTAGAGCATCGTCGCGCCCGCCCCGATCAGGATTGTTTGAAACGGGGAAACTCCGATCAAAACCCCAAGAATCTTGATCGCCGCAAGCGACACGATGGCTATGATGAAGACATTGAAAAAGAGCCCCAGATACAGCGCTCGAAATCCTCGCAAAATCTTCCCTCCCGCGCCGGAGTATCGAAGTTCGTAGAACTCCACATCGGTCATTACCCCGGACCTCCGCCAACGCCGGGCAAAGACATAGGTCGTCAAAAGCCCTGAAAATACAAAGGACCACCAGAGCCAGTTTTTGGAAACGCCCTCCTGCCGAACCCAGTCTGTGATCAAAGTAGGAGTATCTGCAGCAAAGGTCGTGGCCACCATCGACACCCCGAGCAACCACCACGGCATTGAGCGACCCGCGAGGAAGAAACTCTCGGAAGTTCCCTGGCTTTTCTTCATCGCCCACCAGCCGATTCCCAGACTTATCACGAGCGAGGCGGCAATCACCACCCAATCAAGAGCTTCAATCATGGAGCAATCTGTATCAGCTTCCGGGGTTCAGGTCTAATCAGACTTTTTGATCATGATCTCAGACAACCGCACTCCTTTCCAAAGAGCACCATCTCCGCAAACGCGAATCGATAAACTTTTTCTGAACAACACCACGACCTTGCAAGATTTCAATGATCGCAACGGAAGGTCCGGCACCAGCTCGCAGCGGGAACCGGCCTCCGGTCACGCGATGGCGAAAACCCCTCGATCTTGGGCAAGGTCGGAAAGGCACACCTTCCTTTCTGAATAATCCCCATCGCCGGGTGCGTATCCCTCATTCCAGTAAATGAGAAAATCATTCGTCTCTCTCTTCTTCGCCATCCTCCCGGGCATCTTCTTTCTTGTTTCAGCTGAGGAGAAACACGACGAGCCGAAGTTGCCGGATCCGCTTGTAATTATTGAAGCAGGAGACCTCCCGATCATTCTTTCAGCCCCTCACGGAGGCCGCCGACCCGTTCCCGGCGTCGTGCCACGGAAGGGAGAAGATGTTCCTCAGTTCGTCGCCAGATCCGATTCATGGACGGACGAACTCACCGAAAAACTCGCTGACGAAATCGAAAAAAACACGGGTAAGAGACCCTATGTCGTCATTGCCAAATTCCACCGCAAGTTCATCGATGCCAACCGCCCTCCGGAGCGGGCTTACGAATCGAAGGCCGCCAAGGAAACCTACGATGTCTACCACAAGGCGCTCGCCGACGCTCGCGCGAAAGTCATCGCGCGCTGGGGAACCGGGATCCTTCTCGATATCCACGGCCAGGCCGCCGAGCCCGACACCATCATTCGAGGCACTCGCAATGGCCGGACCATCACCCACCTCATTGAGAAATTCAATCGGGACTCCCTCATCAGTGAATCCAGCCTCTTCGGCCACCTTTCCGCACAGGGCCTCGCAGTCCACCCACCCGTCAACTCCACCAGGAATGAACAGACATCATACAGCGGCGGATATATCGTCGGGACATACGGGAGCGTGAAGGGAGGCGCCCTTGATGCCATCCAGCTCGAACTCGGTCGCAACCTACGCCGCCCCACGACCAACTCCGAGACCGCAAAAAAACTGGCAAATGCGATCGAAAATTTCTCCAGTCAGTATCTTCCTTCCGAGAAGTCTGCCGATGCTATAAACGTCGGCGTCTATCTCGATAAAGGGGCTGGTAAAAGTAAAATCAACCTCCTCCACGCCCTCTCCACTTTCGACGAAGTTTCCATTCAACACCTCACCGCCAAGGACATTCAATCAGGCAAGCTTGATCAGCTGGACGTCCTTATCCAACCCGGCGGCAGCGGCGGTGGACAAGGCCGCCACCTTGGAGAAGATGGACGTGAAAAAATTCGTCACTTCCTCAAGAACGGCGGCGGCTACATCGGCATCTGCGCTGGAGCCTATCTCGCCTCTGCCGACTATTCCTGGTCTCTCAATATCCTCGACGCCAAGGTCATCGATCGAAAACACTGGGCACGTGGAAATGGCACCGTAAAACTCACTCTTTCCGACTCCGGTAAGAACCTTCTCCAGGCTCCGAACAACAGTCTTGAAATCTTCTACGCCCAAGGCCCACTCCTCGCTCCCGCGAACAACCCGAACATTCCCGACTACGATCCTGTCGCGACTTTCCAAACTGAAATTGCAAAAAAAGGTGCCCCAAAAGGAGTCATGATCGGAACCACTGCCATCGCAGAAGGCAGATTCGGAGAAGGCCGCGTCATTTGCTTTAGTCCCCACCCGGAACTCACGAAAGGACTGGACCACTCCATTCAATTCGCCATTCACAAAGTGAGCCAAGGCCGGTCCAACAAAGTAAAATAAATCACCATCAATCGCTTCACGAGATTGCCACAGGGAACCCACCCGCTACACTCGCTCGACAAACATCATCGATATGACCACCAAACTCTTCGCTATTTCAGCCCTTCTTCCCCTCTCGGCTCACGCCGCCAAGTTCGCAATCAGCGCACGCCCTTTTGGCGAAGTCGACAACACCAAAACCGAGCTTTACACCCTCTCCAACGAGTCGGGCGCAAAGGTCTCCATCACCAACTATGGTGGCACCGTCACCTCAATTGTTGTCCCTGACAAGGAAGGCAAGATGGGCGATGTCGTCCTCGGCTTCGATACCGTGGCCGAGTATGTTGAAAAAAGCCCTTACTTCGGCTGCATTACCGGCCGCTATGCCAACCGTATCGCCAAGGGCAAATTCTCCATCGACGGCAAGGAATACACCGTTGCCACCAACAACGATCCAAACCATCTCCACGGAGGGCTCAAGGGCTTCGATAAACGAGTCTGGAAGGCCAACCTCGGAAATGATGGCGACAACCCGACCCTGACCCTGACTTACACCAGCCCGGATGGCGAAGAAGGTTATCCGGGCACACTCAAGAATACCGTTACTTACACTTGGACTCAGGACAATTCCCTGCGCATCGACTATCGATCCACCACCGACAAGCCCACTGTTCTTAACCTCACCAACCACAGTTACTTTAACCTTGCAGGCGAAGGGAGTAAAACGGTTCTCGATCATAGCCTCCAGGTGAATGCCAAGCATTACACCCCGATCGATTCAACCTCGATTCCCACCGGTATTTCCCCGGTCAGCGGCACGCCCTTTGACTTCAGTAAATCCACCCGGATTGGTGAGCGTATTGATCAGGAAGACGATCAACTCAAGAACGGCAAAGGCTACGATCACAACTTCGTCCTCAAGAAGGAAGACGATGGCAAGCTCATGACCGCAGCCATGGTCACCGAGCCGACCAGCGGACGATTCCTCATCGTCAAGACCACCGAGCCAGGCATTCAGTTTTACTCAGGCAACTTTCTCGACGGTCCTGCAGGAAAAGGAGGCAAGATCTACCCCCACCGCTCCGCGATGTGCCTTGAAGCCCAGACCTTCCCGGACTCTCCCAACCAAAAGGAATTCCCCTCTGCCGTTCTGCGCCCCGGCGAGGCCTATACCCAGACCACGATCTACCAACTGGGAGTTTCCAACTAAGATCTTTTCATCACAGAGACCCGGCAGGCCATCTGTCGGGTCTTTTTTTCTCTGCGTTCCTGGCGACTCCGTTGAGGCAATTCGCTTCATTAAAAATAGCGAGAACCTGGCGTAGCCAGATGACCCAACATGGCTGAACCTAAGCACCGGAATGATCTTCATTTCCCACCTATGAAAAGACCACTGTTTCAGACCCTCACCTCACTTTCCCTCATCTCCGGGGCCCTATCCGGCGAATCTCTGGATTCCAAACTAGTCCTTGATCCCGATACCAAGATCACTCTGCGGGAAGGCTTCGATGCTGAGCTCCTCTACGAAGTCCCTCCGTCTCAAGGTTCATGGGTTGCCATGGCCTTCGATCCCAAAGGGCGACTGATCGTCTCCGACCAGGATGATCAAGGGGTCTTCCGCGTGACCCTTGCCCGGGAAGAGAAACCGGATTCCATCATCGCGGTCGAAAGCCTGAAAGGATTCCCCTACCTGCCCATCGATTGGGGCAAGCGCAAGGTCGGCGGTGCCTTGGGTTTTCTGCACGCCTTTGACAGCCTCTACATGTCCTCAATGAAGGGCTTCTATCGAATCAGAGACACCGATGGCGACGACCAGTACGACGACTTTAAACTGATCAAGGAGCTGGGCGTGGGATACGAACACTCCGCACACTCCATCATTCTATCCGAGGATGAAAAGGCCCTCTACCTCGTCACCGGCAACCACACGCCCATCCCAAAAGAGGTCCCGACGCTCCAACCTCCGGTCTGGCAAAAAGACTCTCTCCTTCCTTCCATGCCGGATCCCATGGGCCATGCCGTCAGCATCCGCCCCCCCGCAGGCTGGATTTGTCGGATTTCGCCGGATGGCAGCGATTGGAAGATGATCGCCTCCGGCTTCCGCAACCCCGTCGACCTCGCCCTCAATCAGGAAGGCGAGCTCTTCACTTTTGACTCCGATCTCGAATTCGATATCGGCAGCCCCTGGTATCGCCCGACCCGCGTCAATCACGTCACCTCAGCGAGTGAATTCGGCTGGCGCTCCGGCTCGGCCAAATGGAACGAGCACTTCGCCGATGGCAATGGCGCGGTCATCAATGTCGGCCCGGGATCACCTACCGGTATCAGCTTCGGACACCACTCCGCTTTCCCTATTGCCTATCAAGACAAACTCTTCGTCTGCGACTGGACCTTTGGCACCATCTACACCATTGAAATGGAGGAGGCCGGCTCCAGCTACACCGGCACAAAGCGTGAGTTCTTGCACGGCACTCCGCTGAATATTTCAGCGATGAAATTCGGACCGGATGGCCACATGTATTTCCTGACCGGCGGTCGAAACACCACCTCAAAGCTCTACCGGGTTCGCTATACCGGAGAGGAGAAATCAACAGGTAACCCGAGAAGGCTGGCAAAAAATCAAACCCTCCGAAACCTCAGACACGCTCTGGAAACCCATCACAAACGCCAGGAAGATGGCTTGGGAACGATTAACAAGTGTTGGCCCTATCTCGCTCATGCGGACCGAAGCATCCGCTATGCGGCCCGCCTTGCCATCGAGAATCAGGACCTTGCTCTCTGGCAGGAGAAAGTGTTCTCGGAATCAAACAACCGAGCGGTGATCTACTCGGCAATCGCCCTTTGTCGTCACGGAGAAAAAAACCTGGCCGGGAAGCTACTCGACAAACTCAACGAAGTCCCGTTTCAGATTCTGAATCCTGAAGATCGCCTTGCCCTTCTGCGAGCCTACTCGCTTTGCTTTATTCGACTTGAAGAGCCCACGCAAAAGATGATCCAAACGGTCATAGCGAAACTCGCCCCGACTTATCCCGCGAAGGATGAAACCTTGAACATGGAACTTTGCCGCATTCTCAGCTACCTCGATGCACCATCCGTCGTCACAAAAACCATCGCTCTCATGAAGGTCACACAGGCTAAAACGGTGGCCTTCGACAAGGAGATGCTCGACCGCCACGAGTATGGCAAAAGCATTCTCGAAATGATGAGCAATGCTCCCAACAGCCGGAACATCCAGTTCGCTTATTCCCTTCGACGGGTGCAGAATGGATGGACTCTTCAAGACCGAAAATACTACTTCGGTTGGTTGAACGAAACCTTGGAAAAAAGCGGCGGCAAAAGCTTCGCCGGATACATTCGCGCGATCCGCGAAGATGCCATCACCCACCTCCCCCCGAAGGAAGCGGCTTCCATCTCATGGCTCTTGGGAGAGATTGCCGCCGTCGATCTGAGCAAGCTTCCTCTCGCCAAGGGACCACCTGTTGTCTGGACCGTCGAGTCTGCCTCGAAGCTCTTTGAGGTGGACCTTAAGGGACGAAATTTCGAGAATGGGAAGAAGATGTTTTCGGCCGGCCGCTGCGTGGCATGCCATCGCTTCGACGGATCAGGAGGCTACTCCGGACCAGACTTGGGCTCAGTGGGCAACCGGTTCTCAATTAAGGACATCTTGGTCGCCGTCTGCGAACCAAACCAATCCATCTCGGAACAATATCAAGCAAGCGAGATCACCCTGAAGGACGGGTCATCACTCTACGGTCGAATCATTTATAAGAACGACAAAGAGATTGCCGTTGCACCAAACCCTTACAATTTTGCCGAGATCGTGAAGACTCCGCAGGACAAGGTTCGGAAAGTCGAGTGGTCTCAAAATTCAATGATGCCGGTCGGAACAATTTACCCCATGAATGAGGACGAACTCAAAGATCTTGTGGCCTATCTTATCTCGACCGGGAACCCCAGGCATCCGGCTTTCAAGAAGGAGTAGGATCACGACCAAAGAAGACCATGGCCGATTATCTGGATCGCTGAATTCAGCGTTCCTCGGAGATCGGCCCGTTCAACTTCCCCCGCAGGTGGTCCTTCGTCGAGGCAGGCATTTAAAAAACACCTCTTCCTCCTATTTTACGGGTTCAGCATTGAACAAAAGGAACGGTTGGAGCCTTTCCAAAGTAGCCTTCCCGATTCCATCGACATCATCCAAGTCCTCTAATTTACGATACGGGCGTCCTTCAATAATTCGATTCGCCATAGTTTCTCCTATTCCAGGAAGAAGCATCAGTTCATCGCGAGCAGCCGAATTCACATTCAAGACTTGTCCCGAATACTCACCTTTTGCTCCGGTGGCCATTTCAATCTCCCTCTCTTCCTTGCGTTCATCGTTCCGCTCCTGGGTGAACTTTTCCCAATCGGTATACTCCCATGCTCCCAAGCCAAGCTTTGCCGCACGTAGCTCAAGGTCCTGCAATCCCTCCCGATAGCTGGCGCCAGACTCTGTCTCTTATACACATCTCCGAGCCCACGAGACCGAGGCTGATCTCG
>CAJXVQ010000033.1 GCA_913060685.1 uncultured Verrucomicrobiales bacterium | reverse complement strand
AGCGTCAGATGTGTATAAGAGACAGGTGTTGTGCTTCTCCCCGGATACTCCGCCGAGCGTGTCCCCGCCCCCACCGATCCCCACGGGCGCCCACAACTCTTCGAGCCACTCGGTATGGACCTCGATCCCAAGGACAGCTCTATCGTCGTCTCGACCCGCACCGCCGGAGTTTGGCGCCTCAAGGATAACACCTGGACCATGATCGCCGACGGACTCCTTGATGCCCTCGGCTTGATTGTGGAAAAAGACCGTATCGTGGTTGGCCAAAAATCAGAGCTCACCGCAATCTACGACAAGGACGGCGACGGATTCTACGAGACCTATCGCACCTTGAGCGATGACTTCCTCTTCACTGCCAACTACCACGGCTACCTCCACGGCCCCGCCAAGGACAAGGCTGGCAACTACTACTTCGCCTTGAACCTCGATCACCGCAATGGACGCCAAATCCATAAGGCCAATGGCAAGTTCATGGGATCCCAGGGCGGCTACCGCGGCTGGGTTCTTCAAGTCACACCGGAAGGTAAGACCATCCCATTCTCGATGGGACTTCGCAGCCCCGCTGGCATCGCTACCGGCCCTGACGGCAAAATCTACTACACCGAGAACCAAGGTGAATACAACGGCACCTCAAAACTCCACGTTCTCAAGAAGGGCGGCTACTACGGCCACCCCTCCGGCCTCGTCGACCTCCCCGGCATGAAACCCGATTCACCGGAAGTCGCTTGGGACAAGTGGGTGCCCAAACGCGAGGTTTCCGTCGCGCTCATGCCCCACGCCCGCATTGCCAACTCACCCGGCAGCCCGACCTGGGACACCACCGGAGGAAAGTTCGGCCCCTTCGGCGGCGATATGTTCTGCGGCGATCAGACTCTCTCCACCCTCTTCCGCATGCTGCCCAAGGAAAATAACGAAGCCGCAGTCATCCACTTCGCCGAGAACTTCCCCTCCGGCCTCATGAGACTCTGTTTCGACAAGACCGGCAGCCTTTATGTTGGTCAGACCGGTCGTGGTTGGCGCGCCCGTGGCGGAAGCCAACACGCCCTCGTCAAACTCACCTACAGCAAGGTCGACACCCCGACGCTCAAGGACATCACCCGCAAAGGCGAGACCTTCACGATGCACTTCGCCGGCAAAGGTTCCGAGCTCCCTGACAAGCCCGAGATCTCGGTCGAGTCATGGTATTACCACGACAAGCCCGACTATGGCTCACCTTCCAACAACAAGCTGACTGAAATCATCGCCAAGCAGACGGTCAACATGGACAAGGGAACGATCACCATTACCCTCGCGCCAAGCGCCAAGCGCCAAGCCGGGACCCGCGTCTTCCGCTTCTTCTCCAAAGACCTTCCCAAGAACCGCAAGGACACCCACGAGTCCTACTACACGAAGTCCAAATGAGAATTGCCCTCCTCTCTCCCGTCGCAGCTTCAATTCTTCCGGCGTAAATTCCCGGAACATTCAAGCAGATCGATATTAATGAAGGAGGTTGGTTCACGGGAATTGCCCAACACCAGTCCGGTCGCCTCGACGGCCGGACCGATGCCGGCGGAGTCTATCGCAGCAATAACCGCGACGATTCGCGAACTTATTTGAACTGCGACATTTCCTAACCCGGCGGTCTCTGCATTCAGGGAATCGCCGTTTCAAAAGCGGACCCGGATATCGTCTCTCAGGCCTACGGCGTTTCCGATTTTTCGAACGACCCCAATCGCGGAATTTGAAAAAACTCCGCGCCTATGGACGCCCAAAGTCCCGCCGGTTGGCTTGGAGTCGATGGCCGGTTCACAGCAGTCTTTACTCCCTCGGAGTAGACGCATCCTCCAAGGTCTTGGCCGAGAGAAAAAAGGGAACGAAAAGAGTGAAAAAAATGAGAGAACGCATCGTCTTACGGGGTTTTCTAAATCTTATCCATACGCTACTTTGAGACCAATGACCAAACTCACCCTTCTTCTCGCCACTCTGGGCACCGCTACTCTTGCCGCCGGGGACTGGCCCCGTTTCCTCGGACCCAGTGGCAATGCCACTTCTTCCGAAACCGGCCTCATCAAAAAGTTCCCGAAATCCGGCCCACCTGTCACTTGGGAAACCGCTCTTGAAGGAGGCTTTGGAGGCGCCGCCGTCTCGGGCAACGAAGTCTTCCTCGGCGATCGCGTCGAGAAGGAAAAGGACATGCTCCTCTGCCTCGACTTCAAAACCGGCAAGGAAAAGTGGCGCTACGAAAGCCCCTCCGAAGGAGAGCCATCCTTTCCCGGCTCCCGCAGCGTCCCCACCGTGGAAGACGATGCCGTCTACTTCCTCGGGACCTTTGGCGAGGTCTTCCGCATTAACCGGAAAACCGGGAAAGCGGACTGGAAGATCAAGCTCTCCGACCGCTACTCCGATGCAAAAGCTCCTCACTGGGGATACGCCCAATGTACCTTCGTCGTTGGCGACACCCTCATCGTCATGCCCTTTGGAAAAGAAACGGGCATCGCCGGTTGGGATAAGAAAACCGGCAAGGAACTCTGGAAGAGCGGCGGCATCGGCAACACCCACTCGTCTCCCGTCATCGCCACCTTCGGCGGAATGGAACAGGTCATCCTTCTCACCACCGGAGAAGGCGGAGGCCTCCACAGCTACGAGCCCAGAACCGGCAAAAAACTCTGGTCCTCCGATCTCTACAAAAACCGCATTCCCATCACCATCCCCCTCCAGATCGATGACAACCGCCTCTTCGTCTCCGGTGGATACGATGGCGGATCCAAGATGCTCTCCGTAAAGAAGTCCGGTGAGAAATATGAGATCAAAGAACTCTGGACCACCAAAAAAGGAACCCAGGTTCACCCTCCCATCCTCATCGACAAGCACCTCTACTTTCTCGCGAACGAGAACTCGAACCACAAGGGCAAGCCCCGTCGCAAAAAAGGCGGATTGGCTTGCTACACCCTTGAGGGCAAGGAACTCTGGAATACCGGCGACGAACCTTTCATGGGACGCGGCGGAAGCCTCTATGCCGATGGTATTCTCATGATCCAGGATGGCGAAAACGGAGTTCTACGTTTCGTCGATCCCTCTCCCAAGGAATTTAAAGTCATTGCCGAATCCAACGTTTTTGGCACCGACCCCGGGAGCAAAAAGGACCTCCGCTTCTGGAGCCCCCTCGCGCTCTCGGAAGGAAAACTCATCCTGCGCGGTCAGGACAAGCTCATCTGCCTCGATCTTAAAAAATAGCATGCGGGTCCTTTTTCTCTGCTCCCGAAACAAACTCCGCAGTCCCACTGCGGAGTTTATTTTTGCCAATCAACCCGGAATTGAAACCGACTCAGCCGGCCTCGCTAAAGACGCCGAAATCCGACTCTCGGAAGAACAGATCGAATGGGCCGATCTCATCTTCGTCATGGAGCGGGTCCACCGCTCCCGACTCAGTCAAAGCTTCCCGCGTGCCCTCAAAGCTAAGAAGATCGTCGTACTGGGCATCCCCGATAACTACGAATTCATGGACGAAGACCTCATCGCCATCCTGAGAAAAAAATGCACGCCCTACTTTCGTTAAGGAAGTTCAACCCAGTCCCAAAACGAAAATCCCCGCAACGCAACAAACTGGCTAAAAAGCGCCCCACGAAGATCAGAAGATGAGGATTCCGTTTGGAGGCATGGTGAAGTAAGCTTAACGCCATCTGATGAAAATTGACACCAATCTTCTTCTCGTCGCGGCGGCTTCTTTTGCGATCGGAATCGCGGTAGATCGCATCATCTCTTCACCCGCCGTGGAGAAGGGCACAGCGGAGGCTCTTCCTGCCAGGGACGGAGCGACTCGTCCGCGAACCGGCGATTCATCGAGGAGTCGCCCGATGACCTCCCAGCCCGGTCGCAGCGACTCGGGGCAAGGAGTGGACGAATCACGTGACGAGGGCGATGATCGCTTTCCAGGTTCGGTAAGGCAGGCTCTCGAAGCGCTGGAGCGGAATGGTCGCATGGATGCCGGGACCGCGAAACGTCTTTTGGAAATGGCTCCGGCTGGCCGGGAGCGCCGACGCATTCTCGAACATCTCGCACACCTCTGGGGCAGGCGGGATGGCGAGGCTGCCGCCGAGTGGGCCAACAGCTTGGAAGGAATTGACCGTCGGCGAGCCTTGGAAACAGCTCTTCATGGTTGGTCGGAAGAAGACCCCGCCGCCGCCGCTCAATACGTCGGTCAACTGCCAATCTCCGAGCAGAACCTGCACCTCGTGCACGCCATGGCTCGCCGGTGGGCGGAACGCGACCGGAGTGCGGCAATGGAGTGGGCGTCGGCACAGACCGATCCGGCCAAACGCGAGCGGTCGATGGGCGGAGTGATCAGTTCCTGGTCCGACTCCGACCCCACTGCAGCAGCAAATTTCGCTTCATCGATCGAAAACAATTTCGAACGGAATCGGGTTCTGGAGGTGGCGGCCCGGCGCTGGGCCAGCCAGGACACCGCTGCAGCGATGGAGTGGGCCCGGGGATTGCCGGGTGCAGATCGTCAGCGCGCCACCGAATCAATCCTGCGCGAGGTGGCGGAATACGATCCGGGGCGTGCCGCCACAATGTATGAAGAACTTACCGCCACCCTCCCACCGAAGTCGCGGACGGCCCACGAATACCGGCGCATGGCCGAGGAGATCGCCTCGGTCTGGTCATCGACCAGTCCGCAGGAGGCCGCCAACTGGGCAATGGAACTCCCGGAATCGGGGGAGGTTCGGCGCGCCGCGATCGGCAACGTCGCCGAACGTTGGCTCAAGATCGATAGCTTGGCAGCTGGCGAGTGGATCCTGCAGCTCCCCCCCGGCAACGTTCGAGACGCAGCGGCCGAGCGCGTGGTCGGTTCCACCGTCCAGAGTGATCCCGCCACCGCTTTCGATTGGGCCAACAGTCTCAGCGACGAGGGGCACAGCACCGGTCTCATGCGGGAAGTGCTTCACCGGTGGAACTCCACCGACCCGGCCTCGGCGCGCGCCGCCCTCGATACCGCGAGTGTCTCGTTCGAGCAACGTCGCGAACTCAATGAAGTGTTTTTGGGAGAGGAGGCCCCCTCTCCTGCGGATCCGAACAGCCAGGAATCCGAGTAGGCGAAGAAGCCCCCGCCGAGAACCCACCAGGTGGGCCACCTTCACCGACTCGAAAAACAGCCAGCCCCTGCCTTCTTTATCCCCTCTCCGATCCCCTCAACGGCGGCCGCAAGCACCCCGGAAAAAAATTGGCCCGCTGAGCCTTCGCGATCCCGGCTTGCCATCTGTGCGCCGCCCATGAAATATACTCATATGCCAAACCTGCAAAAGTTTCTCACGCTGACCGTGTTCGCATTCGCGGCGGCTGCCTCGCAGGTCTATTCTCAGGCGGATACGGATTGGTGGTCTCTGCAAAAGGTCGAGCGCCCGGAACTTCCTGAGGTCGTTTCCAAGGAGTGGCCACGTAACGCGATTGACCACTTCATCCTGGCAAAGCTCGAAAAATCCGGACTCCAACCCGCACCAGAAGCCGATGCGCGCACGCTGAGCAGGCGATTGCACTTCGACCTCATCGGTCTCCCTCCTGAACCTGGCGCAGAGGGCGATATCGATGCGCTGCTCGCTTCACCGCATTACGGCGAGCGCTGGGCACGGCACTGGCTGGACGTGGCGCGCTTTGGCGAGAGTCAGGGATTCGAATACGACCAGCTACGCGAAAACGCCTGGCCTTTCCGTGACTGGGTCATCAACGCTCTCAACGACGACATGCCCTACGATCGCTTCGTGCGATTGCAGATCGCCGGCGATCGCTTCGAGCCGAACAATCCGGACGCGATCACCGCGACCAGCTTCCTCGTGTGTGGATCATTCGACGGCCTCAAACCCAACGGCGACAAGCAGCGTAAAATCATGCGCCAGGACGAGATGGAGGATCTTGTCGGCACGGTGTCGCAGACCTTTCTCGGGCTCACCGTCAATTGCGCACGCTGTCACGATCACAAATTCGACCCGATCACACAGATCGAATATTTCCAGATTGCCTCCTCCCTCGCCGGCGTCCACCGCGGTGATCGAAACGTGCCCGCCGGCGGCGACCCGAGCGCGTTGAAAAAGCGGATTGAGGCTCTGGGAAAGCAACTCGATCAACACGACGCAAGAATTCGCACCGCGATCCTCGCCGGCAAACCCGACGAGTCGGCAAAGCAAACCGAGCCACCGAAACCAGTCTCGCGATGGACCTTCGATAGCGATCTCCGCGATCAGATCGGCACGGCCCACGGAGAAGCCAAGGGCAGCGCGAAAATTGTCGACGGCGCGCTCGTCCTCGACGGAAAAACCGCCTTTGTCACCACCGCGAGACGTCAATCCGAGCTCAAAGCGAAGACATTGGAAGCCTGGGTCCAACTCGACAAGCCCGGGCAGCGCGGCGGCGGCGTGATCAGCGTGCAGAATGTCGACGCGAATCAGTTTGACGCGATCGTCTTTGGCGAAAAGAAAATTGGTCACTGGATGGCCGGCAGTGATAGCTATGCGCGCTGGCAGAGTTTCCACGCGAAACCAGAGAACGAGGCCACAGGGAAATTTGTGCATGTTGCGATCACCTACACCGAAGACGGCACTATCACCGCCTACCGCAACGGGCGACCGTATGGCAAAGCCTACAAGACCGGTAGCTCGAAATACCTCGTCAACAACCACCAGGTGGTCTTCGGATTACGACACGGGACTACGGCAGGTGACGGGAGAATGTTGGCCGGGAAGATCGACCGCGCCCAGCTCTACGACCGTGCCCTGAGTGCAGACGAGGTCGCCATTTCGGCAAATGTTAGGATTGTCACCGAAGCGCAGATCGTGTCGCAGCTGAACCAGAAACAGAAGGCGGACCGGGAGAGTTGGAAAAATGAGATCGCGCAACTCAATAGCGAGCTCTCGAAGATCAAGGAGAAGAAAGTCTACGCGGTCACGCCCAAAAACCCCGGCGTCACCCGGCTGCTGGAACGCGGTAGCCCGTTCGAGCCAGCCGGTGAAGTCGCGCCCGGGGGAATCGCCGCAGTCGCAACCGCACTGCCAGCGGATTTCGGTCTCAAACCGGACGCACCCGATCAGCAACGCCGCACGAAATTGGCCGAATGGATCACGCACCCGGACAACCCCTTGTTCGCGCGCGTCATGATGAACCGCCTGTGGCATTACCACTTCGGCCAGGGACTGGTTAAAACCCCCAACGATCTCGGTTTCAGCGGCGGCGAAGCATCGCACCCCGCCCTGCTCGACTGGCTCGCCGCGGAATTTCGCGCCAGCGGCTGGAGCCTGAAAAAAATGCACCTTCTGATCTGCGATTCCGCCACCTACCGGCAGTCGTCGAAGGCAAATTCACAAGCGCAACAGGTCGACGCTGGCAACGAGCTACTGTGGCGGCACACTCCGGCTCGACTTGAAGCCGAAGTGATCCGCGATTCCATCTTGAACGTTTCCGGCCAGCTCAACCCAAAGATGAGCGGTCCGGGATACCGCGATTTCAAAATGTTCAAGCACAAGGGATCGTGGGTCTACGATCCGATCGATCCCGAGGGTGCCGAGTTCAACCGGCGCAGCATCTACCGCACCTGGGCGCGCGGCAATGTACACCCCTTGCTGACACCACTGGATTGCCCCGATCCGAGCGCCGCCACGCCCGTCCGCAGCGTGACGACGACCCCGCTGGGGGCGCTCGCTTTGATGAACACCTCGTTCTCCTTGCGTATGGCCGACAACTTTGCGCAACGCCTTAAAACCGAAGCAAGTGAGGGCATCCGCACCCAAATCAAGCGAGCCTTCCTGCTGGCCTTCGCGCGCGAACCGAGCGAGGAGGAGCTCGTGCTAACAAGCGGGTTTGTCAAAAAGAACGGACTTCCCGCCTTCTGTCGTGTGCTGTTTAATTCCAATGAATTTCTCTATGTCAACTGAGCCACGATAGACAAACAAGAATGTCCGCTCCCCGACTCCCATGATCACCCGACGCAACTTCCTCGACTGGACTTCCACCGGACTTGGCACCGCCGCAGTCTCCTCGCTCATGCTACGCGACAGCTTCGCCGCCATCCCAAAACTCCCGCAAAACGCGCCAAAAGCCAAACGCGTTATCCACCTCTGCCTTTGCGGGGGGCTTAGCCAAGTCGATTCCTTCGACTACAAACCGAAACTCAAAGAGCTGCACGGGAAATCACTTTCCGCAGACGAAAAACCCGACGTGTTTTTCGGCAAAGTCGGCCTGCTGCGGCAAAGCGACTGGGAGTTCAAACAGCGTGGCCGGAGCGGGCTGTGGATCTCCGAGCTTTTCCCTCACATTGCCACCGTCGCCGACGAGCTTGCGGTGATCAACTCGATGGTCGCCGAGTCGTCGAGCCACACGCCAGCGACCTTCCAGGAGAGCAGCGGCTTCCGCCTCAACGGATTTCCCGTGATGGGTTCGTGGGTCTCTTACGGGCTCGGCAACATGACCGAGAACCTGCCCACCTACGTCGTCCTTCCCGATGCTCGCGGCCTGCCCGCCGGTTCGACCAGCAACTGGACCAACGGTTTCCTCCCCGCCGTCCACCAGGGTGTTCCGTTTCGCACCAGCGGCGAAGGCGATGCGATCAGCAACCTGTTCCCCGCCAGAAAAATCGACGCGCGCATCGAAAAAGAGAGCCGGGCGCTCTTGGAAAAGATCAACCGTCTGCACATGGAAGAAAACGGTGCCGAGGACGCCTTCTCCGCACGCATCTCCAGCTATGAGCTCGCCGCACGCATGCAGCTTGCAGTTCCCGAGGTCACCGATATAAACGCCGAATCCGAGGCGACACGTGAGCTCTACGGGCTGAACGGCAAGGAGACCAAGGACTTCGGGCGCAGTTGCTTGTTAGCGCGGCGCATGCTCGAACGCGGCGTTCGCCATGTGCAACTTTTCTCCGGCGGTTCGTTCGGCTCACCACGCATCAACTGGGACGGCCACGAGGACATGAAACGCAACCACGGCCGCGAGGCTGCACGCATCGACCAGCCGGTCGCCGCTTTGATCAAGGACCTGCGCCAGCGCGGCATGCTCGACGATACCCTGGTGCTCTTCACCTCCGAGTTCGGCCGGACACCCTTCACCCAGAGCGGAGCCGATCAGGTCGGCACCGGCCGCGACCACAATCAGGCCGGCTTCAGCGTATGGATGGCCGGCGGCGGCGTAAAGGGAGGCATCAGCTACGGCGCGACGGATGAAGTCGGCTACAAATCGGACATCAATCCGGTGCCGTGGCACGATTTCCACGCCACCGTTCTGCACCTGTTAGGGATCGACCACACCAAGCTCACCTACTACCACAACGGCATCCAGCGCCGCCTGACCAACGTCCACGGCGAGATTCTGAACGGCATCATCGCCTAGGCCTATCAAGCAATCACCCTTTCAAGTAAGTGCTCGACAAAGTGAACGATTCACTGACCCTATCAAAATTATGCTCAAGCCTCTCCTGACGACTGCCACCCTCTCGCTGTTTACGCTTTCCGGGCATGCCGGACAGAACGCGGCGCCTTCCTCGCACATGGTCTACAACGATGCCAGTTTCGACGGTGACATTCTGATCAACGAAGTTCGTGTCCCGAAGAATGGCGAGGCGATGTATACCTACTACGAAGCCCTCGGTTGGGGCGGCAAGGCCGGGGGCTACGCAGGTATTCAGGCTCACCCGAAGGCCCGCAACTACATCTTCTCAATCTGGGATCACAAGGAACACACCGCCCCGATCAAGGCTGTCTATCATGGACCAGGAACCCTGACGGAAAACTTCGGAGGAGAAGGTACCGGACTGAAGTCATGGAACTTCGAATTAGGATGGGACCCCGATGTTTGGTACACTCTCGTTTCCCGCTGCTGGCCGGTCGATGATCACACCTTCTATGGATACTGGGTCCGCTCCTCCAGGAACAACGAATGGACGCACATGGTCACCATGGATGTTGCCACCAAGGACGCCTATTTCAAAGGCGGAAACGATTCCTTCATCGAAGACTGGCTGGAAACGGGCAAGAACGCCCGCACCACGCACATACGCAACGGATGGAAACGTAAACCCACCGGCGAATGGCACGCCTTTGGCAAGGCCCGCTATTCAGTAAATTCCTGGGATTTAGTCGAAGGAAAGCGCTCCTTCAACTTTAAGACCAATTGGAATGGCGGAGTCGCCAAGGACACGACTGGCGAATTCTACTTCATGACCAGTGGCGGAGCAGACACCCAACCCACCACCACAAACCCGTCGACCCACTCGATCAAACGAACCGAAACCAAACCCGGATACGCTCCTGCCAAAATCCTTTCTGCCACCGCAAAATCCGACACAGTGAACACAGTGAACATCGAATGGAAACTCGATCCAAAATCGGCCCCTCAGTTCAGCATCGAAATCGCAGCCAAGAACAAAGCCGGCACTGCCGTCCTCGAAAAACTCATCACTTCTCCCCACACTAGAAGCGCCACTCTGGAGCTCCCAAAGGGCATCGGAGCCTCCTCCCTAAATTTCGAGATTCGTTGCCGCGATATCTTCGACAATGAATCCAAGGTGATCAAAGCCAAGTAGGCTCTCCGACTTCACCACCGGGATATGATCATCACTGATTGTGCCGGTTCCAAAGCAAGTCGAAGATTGGGGCGACATCCTGGTGAGCTTGGCGATGGAGGAACCCGCAGTCGGCGCGGTGAAACAGCCTTCGGTGACCCACTGCGCTCGCCTCCCAAGCTAAGAGAATTGGATTGGAACCCCCGGAGGAAATCGCTAGAACTCGTGACTCACTCTTCTGCCTCACTATGAAATCCCTGTTCAAAAGCCTCGCCCTGCTTGCAGCCCTCGCCTTTTTCGCTGGTTGCGATGGCGACAAAAAAGACCAAAAACTCCGTATCGCCGTCGTCCCGAAAGGGACCAATCACCTGTTCTGGAAAACGATCCACGCCGGCGCCAACAAAGCCGCTGCGGAAGAAGACGTCGAGATCATCTGGAAAGGCCCGCTGGTCGAGAGCGATCGCGAAGGGCAGATCAAAGTCGTTCAGAATTTCGTCACCCAACAAGTTGATGCCATCGCTCTCGCCCCGCTGGATGACGAGGCCATGATCCGCCCGGTCAAGGAGGCCCATGACGACGGAATCAAGGTCGTCATCTGGGATTCCGGTCTCGCCCCTGCTGGCGACGATCATTTCGATAGCTTCGTTGCCACCGACAATTTCGCCGCCGGAGAAAAATGCGGCAAGAAACTGGCCGAACTGATGGGGGGCAAGGGCAACGCGATCCTCCTCCGCCACATGGTAGGCTCCGCCAGCACCCAGAAGCGCTCAGAAGGCTTCTTAAAGGGCCTGAAAGAGCACGGTCCGGACATCGTCCTCATCTCCTCGGACAAATACGCCGGCGCGACAGTCGAAAAATCACAGGAGGTCTCGAACAACTTGCTCAATCAGTTTTCCGACGACGTCGATGGCATTTTCACGCCGAACGAATCCGCCACCGAGGGCATGATGGCGGCAATGAAAGGCGCCGGGATCGCCGGCAAGGTCAAGTTCGTCGGCTTCGACGTCAACCCCGCCCTGATCGGTGGGATCGAAGACGGGACGATCCACGCGCTCGCGGTGCAGGATCCGTTCAACATGGGCTACCTCGCGGTGAAGCATGCCGCCGCCCACATCAGGGGAGAGAAAGTCGAGCGAGTCGTTGATACCGGATCTCTCATTCTCACCCCCGAGAACCTCAACGACACCCGCACCCAGGAACTGGTCTCGCCCGATCTCGACAAGTGGTTGAAAGAGTAAACACCACCGCCGCACCGCCACTTCTGCGGCTCGATTCGATCACCAAATCGTTCGGGCCGGTGCGCGCCTTACGCGGTGTCTCGCTCGACATCCGCGCCGGACAAGTGCTCGCCCTCATCGGCGAAAACGGCGCGGGTAAGAGCACCCTCATGAAGGTCCTAAGCGGTGCCCACCGCCCGGACTCCGGCTCGGTCGAGATGGGAGGACAGCCGCTCACCCTCGCCAACCCGCTGGCCGCGCGCCGCGCGGGTATCGCGATGATCTACCAGGAGCTCACCCTCGCGCCGGACCTCACCGTCGAGGAAAACATGACACTCGGGCTGGAGCAGGCACGCTTCGGATTTCTACGCTCACAGTCTGAAAAAATCGCAGCCGCGCTCAAACTTTTGGGAGCCGAAGACATCTCTCCGGATCAGAAAGTCCAGACCTTGACCATCGCGCGCCAGCAAGTGGTCGAGATTGCGCGCGCCATCGTCAGCGATGCGCGTGTCGTCATCATGGACGAGCCGACCAGCTCGCTCTCCGGGGAAGACAAACGGGCCCTGTTCCGGGTGATCAACAAACTAAGAGAAGAGGGGCTCGCGATCGTTTACATCAGCCACTTTCTCGACGAGATCGATGAGATTGCCGATCGCTACGCCGTCCTGCGCGACGGCGAATCTGTCGGCGCAGGCCTCGTCTCCGAATCGACGACCGAATCGCTCGTCGAACTGATGATCGGCCGCGCCATTGACGACATGTATCCGAGGCCAGATCACGACCTGGGTGAAGTCGTTCTCTCGGTAAACGAAGTGCACGGCTCGCCGCTGCCACGCGGGGTTTCATTCGACCTCCAGCGTGGGGAAATCCTGGGCATCTTTGGGCTCGTTGGAGCCGGTCGCACCGAGCTCGCGCGCTGTCTCTTCGGTCTTGATCCGGTCAGCCGGGGCAGGATTGAACTCCATGGCAACACCCGGATGAAGCTCGCCGGATTCCGCCCCATCAACGCCCTGCGCGGCGGCTTGGATTACCTCAGTGAGGACCGCAAAGAAGAAGGGCTCGCCCAAAACCTCAGTATCACCGAAAACACCACCCTCTCCGCGATTCGCAAGACTTCGCGCTACGGTTTCCTGCAGCTCCGCAAGGAACAGGCAACCGCCGAAGAGCTCTCGAGAAAGCTCGACGTGCGCTGCTCCAGTACCAGCCAGCCAGTCAGCTCGCTCTCCGGCGGTAATCAACAGAAGGTCGCTCTCGCGCGCATGATCCACCACGATAGCGACATCTTTTTCATGGACGAGCCGACTCGCGGCATCGATGTCGGCAGCAAGCACGAGATCTACGAACTCATCCACTCGCTCGCCGCCGCCGGGAAGAGCATCATCGTCGTCAGCTCATACCTTCCGGAACTGCTCGGCACCTGCCATTCAATCGCCGTGATGCATCGCGGAGCTCTCAGTGAGAAACGCGATGTCGCCGGGCTGACCGAACACGACATCATGGTCTTCGCGACCACTGGAAAAACGATGCCCCTAGAGCGAGAATCCGATCTCGTTTAGTCCCCGCCACGATAATCTGACAGCCTTGCCAAATGCCAAAACTTCCCACTGCGCACTCCAATTGGAAATCGTTACTGCTCCCCTTTATCGGGCTGCTGTTCGTCTTCATTCTGTTCACGGTCCTCATCGCCATCTTCGAGCCGGACAACCTCGAGGCCTTCCTTTCTTCACGCAATGCCAAGACCGTCATCACCCAGACTGTGATTGTCGGCATCGGCGCGCTCGGCATGACCATGGTCATCACCAGCGGCGGCATCGACCTCAGCGCCGGCTCCCAGATCGCCCTCGCTTCAGTCGCCTGCGCGCTAACCCTCAACGCATTCTCCGGGGGCGACCCTGCGACCATTAGCGTGCTCGGGATGTTGGTCGCCACCTTGGCCGCAATGACCGCCGGCGCCGCCACCGGAGCCTTCAATGGCACCGTCTCCTGCGCGCTAAAGATTCCCCCCTTCATCGTTACGCTCGGCACCATGATGATCGCGCGCGGTGCTGCCGAGGGCATCGCCAAGCAATCGCAAGTCCGTACCCCGGACAACACCTTGCAAAACTTTATGCAGCGGAATCCGGATCCCGAGTGGTTGATCTTCGCCCCCGGCGTTTGGATCATGATCTTACTACTCGTCGTCGTCGCCGTGACCATGCGCTACACCGTCTTCGGACGTTACATCTACGCACTCGGATCGAACGAATCCACCGCGCGCCTGTGCGGCGTCCCGGTCACCCGGACCCGCATTATAATCTACACCCTGTGCGGCCTCCTCATGGGAATCTCCGGAGCCATGTCCTACGCCTTTTTAGGAAGCGGCGATCCCACGACAGCCGTCGCGAAGGAACTCGACATTATCGCAGCGGTCGTCATCGGCGGCGGGTCGCTCAGCGGCGGAAAAGGAAGCCCCATCGGCAGTATTGCCGGCGCCTTGATCATGACTTTGCTTGTGAGCGGCTGCGGCATGCTCAACGTCCCCGACTGGTCGCAGAAGATTATCATCGGCTTCATCATCATCGGCGCCGTGGCCGTCGACACCTTGAAGAACCGCCGCCAGATCGCGTCGTAGGATTGCGAGATCAGAAATCCCCACAATTCTTGCGCCTCCGCTCCAATTCCCCTAGTTTCTCAATATGATCTCGCCTTCAGACTCGACACCGCTCGCAGATCTCGACGAATGGGAGGACGACCTCCTGCGCCGCTATCCGGAAGAGAAAGCCAAAGAGGAATTTCGCGACTACGACGCCGAAGCCCGCCCGGGAGTGCGTGAGTTCTACCGCCTCAACCATCGCTACCAAACACTCGACTTCGTTCGAAAGAAGCGCGCCGAATACCTTCCGCTCACCAAAAGGCAGATGACAGTCTGGGAGGCGCTGGAATATTTGAACACGCTGGTCGACGACAGCGACCCGGACATCGACCTCCCGCAGATCGAACACCTCTTGCAAACCGCCGAGGCGATCCGGGCCGACGGTCACCCGCGCTGGTTCATTCTCACCGGCCTGATCCACGATCTCGGAAAAATACTCTGCCTTTTCGACGAACCACAATGGGCCGTCGTTGGCGACACCTTTCCGGTCGGCTGCCAGTTCTCGGACAAGATCGTCTTTCACAACTTTTTTGCCGACAACCCGGACTCGAGAACCCCCGAATATTCGACACCGAGTGGCATCTACGAGGAAGGTTGCGGGCTCGACCACGTGACCATGTCCTGGGGGCACGACGAGTATCTCTACCACGTCGTCAAGGACAAGCTCCCCGACCCGGCACTCTACATGATCCGCTACCACTCGTTCTATCCGGCGCACAAAGAAGGCGCATACGATCACCTCATGAACGAGCACGACCGCGAGATGTTTGACTGGGTGCGCAAATTTAATCCCTACGACCTCTATACCAAGAGCACCGGGCGCGTCGACGTCGAGGCCTTGCGACCATTCTACGACGAACTCATCAACGAATTCTTGCCGGGGAAGCTATCGTGGTGAGATCCCTCCTATTTCTCGTATTTGCGATCACCGTATCAGCCGGGGAGCCATTGCAAAGAGCCCACGCGCACAACGACTACGAACACAACCGTCCGCTACTCGATGCCCTCGAGCACGGCTTCTGCGGCGTCGAAGCCGACATCTCCCTCGTCGACGGAGAACTGCGGGTCGGCCACGACCCCGCAGACCTCAAGCCCGGGCGCACGCTGCGAAAACTCTATCTCGATCCGCTCCGCGAGCGGGTCAAGGCCAACAAGGGTCAGCTCTACGGTGGGAAGAACACGGAGTTCACCTTGCTCATCGACATCAAATCGGACGGCGAGGAGACCTATCGCGCCCTCAGCAAAATTCTCGGCGAGTATCAGGAAATCCTCACCGGGACACGGGACGGCGTCACCACCAAACGCGCCGTCACCGCGATCATCAGCGGCAATCGCGCCAAAGAAACCATCGCCGCCGACAATCCCCGCTACGCCGGCATCGATGGACGTCTCGGGGATCTCGAATCGGACCTCGACAAAAACCTCCTCCCTCTCATCAGCGACCGCTGGAGCAGCCACTTCAAGTGGAAAGGTGAGGGTGAAATGCCCGCCGACGAGCGCGAGAAACTGCACACCATCGTCAAGAAGGCGCACGCGACCGGGCGACGGATTCGCTTCTGGGCGACGCCCGAAAAAATCGGCGTGTGGCGCGAGCTGAGAGCAGCCGGAGTCGACCTGATTAACACCGATGACCTCGCGGGCTTGCAGCGTTTTCTTTCGGAAGACTCCCGCAACTAACCTGAGCTTCCGCGTCTCCTCTGGCCATGCTCCGTTTTGATGAAGACTGGAGCATGGAGGTTGAAAAAATCCGAGGCGAGTGTCCAAGCCTGTCCCATTTCCCGTCATCTAGGTAACTCCCGGGAAAAGGGGAAAAACACTACTCGCGGAGACCATCACCGGGCAGCGCGCGTGGTAGATCCCAGCGGACTTTGTAAATCTTCTCGCCTTCCATCACCTTCGTTTTTCCTTCTGGTAAAAAACGAATGGCATGACTCCACCAGCTTGTCTCTGTCCCCTTGTGCCAGACCACTTTCCCCGAACTCGCTGGCCGGTCAATTGACTTTACCTTCTTCTCATCAGCCAAGCTCGCCAAGGGGCGAAACTTCTCCTCCTTGAGATCAAAGAGGTAGCAATGATCATCAACCGAAATCGCAAACGTGTCCTTTTGCCACCACGAAAGATCGTGTCCCCCGCTCGTTGGAAGTTCAAACTCTTCGGTGATCTTTGCTCCGTCTTCGCCAAACCGGATCTTTAAAAGCTTCCCGGTCCCCAGAGCCCAAAGTACCTTTCTCTGTTCATCCCACTCGACTCCATGAGCCCCATAGAGTGGAATTTTAGCGGTGGGTTTGATTCCGACTCCCGACTCCTTTCGATTAAAAATCCTCACCTCGTCACCGCCAAAACTCGACGCCACTGCCACCCTTTCTCCGGGAAGCAAACAAGCGCTGTGAGCATTCTTTACCGTCGTGTGAAATAGGCACTTCTTGCTCGCACGCTCCACCAAAGCCACCCCGCCGCTCGAGGACGTGATGAGAATCAAGCCAGCATAAGGTTTGCAATCATCGGTCGTCGCAAAGCTGGTTCGCATCGTGGCCGGGATCTCTTTTGAATCGGTCACCTGCCACTCCCAGCTCCTCTCCCCGGCTCCATCTGTCGAAGGGATGACAAAGACCTTCGCCATTCCACAGACAATCAAGCGCATCTGCTCATCGGCAAAGCCCTGTCCGATGAGCAGAAGTCCCAAAAATCGTCTTAACCAACGCTTCATATTGACTCAAACCTACCAAGCTCACTTTAAAACCCAAGCCTCACGAGCTTGGATTTAGCCCCTTGTCTTGCGTGAGCTTTGTCGGTAGATCAGAAGTCCTAAAGGTGGCGAATTTTTTCTTACGACGCCCCTGAACTCCTTGTCATGAAAAAAATAGCACTCACTTTGATTGCCCTCGTCGGATCTTTATTTCTTGGACATTCTGCGAGAGCCGAAAATCTCCCGGTTTATTACAAGCCAATCGCTCCCGCAGAAGCTGAGGAAATTGAGTGCGATATCCTCGTCTATGGCGGAACCCCCGCTGGCGTGACTGCAGCGATCCAAGCGGCTCGTCTTGGAAAAAAGGTCGTCTTTTTTTCCTTCAATCAACATGTCGGAGGAATGACCTCCGGCGGGTTGACTGCGACTGACTTGGGACAAAAAAAATCCATCGGTGGGATGGCTTTGGAATTCTATTCCCGGATTGGCAAAAAGGCGAACTTCAGCTCTGCTGACGCGGAGGCACTTTTCAGAGTGATGTTGGATGAAGCCGGCGTCGATGTTCGCCTGGGGCGTTGCTTGCAGTCAGCCACCATGGATGGAAACCGCATCAAGGCGGTCAATTTTGAGAGCGGAGAGACGGTAAAAGCCAAGGTCTATCTCGACACCACCTACGAAGGAGATTTGATGGCGGCGGCCAAGGTTTCGTATCATGTCGGCCGGGAACCGACCGAAACCTACGGGGAATCGCTTGCCGGCCAGTGGCAAAAGATCTCGTGGAAGAATGTTTACCAATTTTGCAGATTGCCGGTGAGTCCCTTTAAAAGAGAAGGGCAACCTGACTCCGGGCTCCTTCCGGAGATTGCTCTTGGGAAGGGAAAGGCCGGTGATGGGGACTACAAAATCCAAGCCTATAATTTCCGGATGCATCTCTCGAACAAGGATCACAAGATCACTTTTCCAAAGCCTCCAAAATACGATCCGTCCCGCTATGCCTTGCTTGCTCGCTTCCTCAAGACTGACCCTGTCGTAAAGTGGACGCTCAACTACACCGTCAAACCCATGACCGATGGACCGGTGCAAATGCGAAATGGCGATAGTAATAACGCGGGAAGTTTTTCCTCAGACTACGTGGGTGGAAATTATCAATGGGCCGATGGCACCTATGAGGACGTGGCCTTTTCCGAACTCCCTCCGCCTCGCCGTGGACTTCCCGTCAGTTTTGCAAAGCTATATGAGATCAGAGAAAAAATCTTCCAGGACCATGTGAATTACCAACTGGGGTTGATGTTCTTTCTCGCCAATGATCCACGAGTCCCGGAGAAGCTCAGACAGCGGGTGAACAAGTTTGGCCTCGATCCCCTCGAATTCAAAGAAACGGGCTTCTGGCCTCACCAGCTTTATGTGCGGGAAGGACGCCGCATGCTCTCGAGCTACGTGATGACCCAGGCGGATTGCGAATCAAGGAGAGTGCCGCAGGATTCGATTGGCTTGGCCTCCTACCCCATGGATTCCCATTTTTGCCAACGCGTTGTCGTCGAAGAAAAAGGAATAACCACCGTCCGCAATGAAGGAGGATTTGGACATCCCTGCCCGAAGCCGTATCCGGTCTCTTATCGCGCGATTGTTCCAAAGAAGAGTGAATGCACGAACCTCTTGGTCCCGGTTTGCCTCTCCTCGTCGCACGCCGCATTTGGGTCCATTCGGATGGAGCCGGTCTTCATGATTCTGGGCCAGAGCGCCGGAGTGGCCTCCAGCATGGCGATTGACAAATCCATCGCGGTGCAAGACGTCGATTATGATAAACTCAGAAAGAAATTGCTGGAGCTCAAACAGTTCCTCGAAGCCAGGTAGTCGCATCTCAAAAACTACCTCGCTTGTGCGCGCGCGGTTGGCAGGAATTCGCGCAGCTTCTGAATCCGGGTCGCGCTCACCGGGTGCGTGCTCAGGAACTCGGGAGTGCTGCTCTGTTGACTCGCTCCCATGCGCTGCCAAAGCGTGATGGCATCACCAGGATCATATCCGGCCCGTGCCATGAAAACAGTCCCGATTTGGTCGGCTTCCAATTCCTGCGTGCGGGAGAAAGTCAGCCCGAAGGCAATATTCCCCCCCGTCTGGGCCAACTCACCGAGTTCCTCACCGTTTTCCGTTCCACCAAACATGGCACCAACAATGGCTCCACCAAAAGCAATGGTCTGGCTCCTCCGCACACGGGATTGGGCGTGATTGGATGTCACATGGGCCATTTCGTGAGCCACCACGGCAGCAAGCTGCCCATCGGTGGTGGCAATCTTCAACAATCCCGTATTCACACCCACCTTCCCTCCGGGAAGAGCAAAGGCATTGGCTGAAGGATCATTAAAGACTTCGAACTCCCATTGTGCCCCCGGAAGATTGACGACCGGCCGCAGTTTATTCGCAACTCTGAACACCCGGGCCCGGGCAGCCGCATCTCGGGAAATCGGAGTCTTTAGTTTGTATTGCTTAAAGGCCGCAGCTCCCTCCCGCTGTAAATCAGCAGAGGCAGGACGAATGGCTACCTGTCCCGTTCCGGCATTATAGGCTGCCGGAGCGGCGCAACTGATCACAACAATTGGCAGAAACAAGGTAATCCCTCTTGTCTTCAAAATCTTTCCAAGGCCTTTCTTCATACCAGTCTTCTTAGCGTGAGAGACCCGTCCTTGTCAAATCACGGGCTCGTTCGTGCAAAAGGTTGTTTCTCTCCGACGACTGCGCCACAATCCATCCGCCCTGTGAACCTTCCAAACTCCATCACCCTTGCGCGTCTTATTTTAACCGTGATTTTCATCCTTAGTGCGAGCGTGGGTGGAACCACTGCCCTCATCGTGGCCTTAACCACTTTTGTCATCGCCACGATCTCGGATTGGCTCGATGGCTACCTCGCCCGGAAGATGAATCTCGTCACCTCGCTGGGGAAACTCCTCGATCCCCTCGCCGATAAGATTCTCGTCACCTCCGCCTTCGTTTATTTCACCAGTATGGACCTCTGCCCTGTTTGGGTCACCTGCCTCATCATTGGCCGGGAATTCATGGTCACAGGCCTCCGGCAAATTGCCGTCGATAAGGGCCAGATCATTGCGGCCGATAAGTTGGGCAAATGGAAGACAACCTTTCAACTGGCCTTCGGCATCACCTGCTTACTCTGGCTCATTCTTGACTCAATGGCATCCGGCAATTCCTTTCACTCATTTCTCCAAAACCTGACTTCTCCGCAGAATTGGCTCTTCAAAGGTTTCCTCTGGGGAGCTTTGGCCTTGACCCTTCTCTCCGGTTTAAACTATCTCAAGAAATCCTGGAAGCTGCTACTAGACTGATGTTGTTGACCAATGCCCACGTTATTTCCCCCGGTCTGGACCTCCCGAACGCCAGTGTCCTGATCGAGGGTGGAAAGATCGCCGAAATCGCAAACCATTCCTCGGGAGACCTCGATCTCGGGGGAAAAATGCTCCTCCCCGGATTCATCGATATCCACTCACACGGAGCTGATGGTGCCGATACCTGCGATGCTTCGTCCGAGAGTCTCGAACACATTGCCAGAACAAAACTCAAGGAAGGAGTGACCACCTGGCTCCCCACCACCCTGACCCAGCCACAGGAACGACTCGTCGAAATCGTCCAAACCGTGGCCGACTGGGCAGACTCGGCTCCCCTTGCCGTGCCGGGCATCCACCTTGAAGGCCCGTTCATCAACCGCGAACAAGCCGGAGCACAAAACCCGGAATTTGTTCGCCCGCCCGACCTCAACGAACTCCGCGAGCTCCACCAGATTTTTCCCTTGCTCATTCTCTCCCTGGCTCCCGAAATGCCGGGTGCCCTCAACCTTATCCGTGAGGCTTCCGCAATGGGCATCACCCCTTCCGCAGCCCATACCAAAGCCGACTACGCCACCGTCATGGCCGCCTCCGGATACGGACTCAAACATCTCACTCATTTTGGGAATGCCATGACCGGCCTTCACCACCGGGAAATCGGAGTGGTTGGTGCCGGACTCCTCGAGGACTGCCTCCGGCTCGAACTCATCGCCGATGGCATCCACCTTGCCCCGGAAATGCTCGAGCTGATCTTCGCCCGGGTTCTACGTGAGAATATCATGCTCATCACCGATTCAGTCTCCTCATCCTGGCAACCGGACGGAGACAGCACCCTCGGCGGGCTCGATGTCGAAATCAAAGACGGTGTCGCCCGTCTGAAAGACAATGGAGCCCTCGCCGGCTCCACGCTGCGCTACCAACACGGTCTCCGCCTCGTTCAGGAAATCACCGGCGAGCCATTGAGCGAGCTCGTTGCCACGACCTCATGGAATCAGGCCCGCTCGTTGGGACTGCCGGACGTAGGCCGCATCGAGCCCGGTTACCGCGCCGATCTCGTCGTCCTCTCAGCCGACTTTGAAGTCGAGCGCACCTTCGTTCGCGGAGAATAACTATTTCACTTCCGCCCGATCGGCGAAGTAATCAATCAAGGCCTCCCGCGTGTTCACCGGGATCAGCGTCGTCTTGCTTTCCGCCTCTTGCAATATTTCACGAAGCCTCAAAAGCCTCCGCCCGCCCGACTGACTGTCGTAACTATTGAAAAGAATCCGATAACGCCTCGTCGGTTCCAAAGTCGCGGGATCGAGTCCATAAAGAGCACGGTCGGAATACCGCACCTGTCCGGCCTCTGCAATGATCATGCGGATTTGTTCACCCGTGATCGAGGCATGAACCAGCCAATTCTCATAGGGAATCCATTGCCAGGCATCGTCAATCGTCTTCACCCCCGGCTGCACATCCGGCGTCTCAAACGTCCCGTGAAAAACACCCTCCGCCGGTAATTTTTGCTTCTCGGCGGTGGCCAAAAACGAACGGCAAATCATTTGCCAAAAGGGACTGTTCTTTCCTCGTGCAGAAATCACCGACTCCACCTTGCCAATCACGGTTTTCCGTCGTTCCGCGGCATTTCCTACCACGTCTTTCGTACTTTCCACGATGACCGGATCCAGCTCAAAACGATCATCCATTAAAACCGTCCACGCGTTGCGCTTCACGAGCTTGCGGGACTCCTGATCAAAACTCAGGTCCACCCTGCCGCAGTTGATGCCGTAATAGTTCGCCTGGGTGCAAAGAACATTCGACCAATACCAGCTCGGTCGGTCCTGATGGGTATGTCCTCCGATGTAGATATCGACACCCTCGACTTTTTCCAAAAGTTCCTGGACCGGATTGGCATAATCATCTTCCCGACGCCATCCCATGTGTCCGAGAACCACCACCGCATCGACCTTCTCGGCATTCACCTCGGCAACACTCTGCTTGAGACTTTCCAAAGGATCAAAAACCCCGAAACCCTTCAGTAATTCCGGTCTCGACCAGGAAGGAATCCCCGGCGTGATGAGGCCAATCATGCCAATTCGAAATCCTCCCACCTCCTTGATGACCCAGGGAGCCAGCTTCGAGAAGGCATTCCCTTCGATCGCTCCCGCCTTCTTCCCTTCGACAGTGACGTTTCCCGTAATCACCGGCATCCGGGAGGTCTTGATCGCTGACTCCACGACATCGAGCCCCCAGTCAAATTCATGATTCCCGAGAACCCAACCATCGTAGCCCATCTTATTGAAGCTCTCGATCATCACCTTCCCCTTGGTCTGATACCCCTCGATCGTGCCCTGGTAAACGTCTCCGATATCAAAGAGGAGATGGTCCGGACACGCCTTGCGCCACCTTCGAATCTGGGTGGCACAGCGAGCCAATCCACCCACATTTCCAATATCGTCGTAGGTCTCTGTCGGCAGAATGTGCCCGTGGAGATCAGTGGTATGGAAGAGCGAGACCGTCTTAATCGATCTTGTCTTATCGGCGATCGCAGGCGCAGCCACCCAAGCCGCTGCTCCTGTCAAAAATTGGCGGCGTGAATTCTTCATAAATTTGACGCCGCCGCTTTACGCAGTTTCTCGGCCAGCAGCTTCTTCTGATACCTTCCTTGCACCACATCCTGTCTCTTATACACATCTCCGAGCCCACGAGACCGAGGCTGATCT
>CAJXVQ010000032.1 GCA_913060685.1 uncultured Verrucomicrobiales bacterium | reverse complement strand
CGGCAGCAGATTCGTTGATGCCACTCATATCGAGTTGATCTTTCGCGACGCGTGCGCGGCCCGCGGCTTTGGTGCGCTCATCTTCGACCATTTCCTCAAGGCGGTTGAGGGTGTCGCCGGAGCCACCGATGTCAGTAACCATGCCGGAAGCCATCTCGTTGAGTTCAGCCATTGCTTTCGTGGACTTCATATCGTCGAGTTCGCGGGCAAGCTGCTCAATGCGGTCCTTGGCGGTCTTAACGGAAACGTCACGGGCTTTCACCAGCTCCTTATAACGAGCATCCGCTTCTTCCATCTGCTCGCGAACGGAATCGTGCTCACGATCGACAGTTTGGAGTTGGAGGGCGAGTTTTCCGGCTGCCTCGCGATTGCCGGCCTTGAGATTGGCTGCGGTTTTGGCGCGAAGCTCGTTTTCCTCGCGGTCGAGTTTCTTGGCCTTCGACATGAGCTTTTCAACGAGTCCCGCATGGCCGGCGAGGCCCTTGTTGAACTCGGCAATCTGCTTGCGGAGGTTTTCCTTTTCGTTCTCGAGGAGAGCTTCAGGATTACGCTTTTCAAGCCCACCGATAAAGAGGCCGAAAAAGCCTTTGATAATATTTTTGAGTCTTCGAAACATGAATTTGTCAAATGTTAGGCGTAGCTTGTCCCAGACCATTGCATCCTGCAAGAAGAGACGAGGAGAAAAGGGGGGCGATTTTGTAAGTGCCGAAACGAAGTAGATTTGGTGAATCAGCGGCAGATCCTTTGGAAGATGCCTAATCACCAAAACCATATGATTTCACAGCCCCAGACTTTGGTGAATTGGGCGAGAGATCGCTCCCTGCTATCGCCCTATTTCCTTTGCTTCTTCAAAGGTCATCATCTTCTGTTTTCCTGAGGAGGCCTCGATTTGTTTGACCATGGCATCCCATTGCTTCTGGAACTTGCCGGCATTGGTGTCCTTGATTTTTGGAAGGGCATACTTGGCGTTCGCTCCGTATTTCGGAAGGACGCTCATGAGGAGGCGGATTTTAAAACCGGCCTTGCCTCCGGGAGTTTCCAGAATCTTGTAGGCGGCTTCGATACCGCCCTCAATCTTGAGGCTGGCGAACATTTCAATGATATTCGTTTGTGGGCCAAGTCCATGGTAGGAATGGAAGGTGCGATCTTCGTCCTTCACGATCGCGAGGGCGGAGTCGGCCACCAAATGGAAGTCCTCGATGGGGAGGTTCTTGACCAACTGACCTCCTTGCGAACGCCCGGAGTGACGTTTGTGTTTCAAGAGCTTGTCCGCTGCCGCGTAGAAAAGTGTCTTATCGGTGACTAGTTTGTCAGCGAAGGCATCTTTGGTGAGATGGTTGAGGTTGATTCCGATTTGCTCGTCGAGGTAGCCGAGAGTGTCAGTGGGCTTGTCTTCGAGTAGGACGCGAAGGAGGTCGTTGAAGTATTTCTTTCCGGCAGGTCCGCAGTGTGCCACTACCGAAGCGGCAGTGGCCCGGATCTCGGGGTCTTCTTTTTGATTTTGCAAGACCTTCGCGAGATCTTCCAGTGAGGGTGCTGAGAGTTCGTGAGGGCAGCCGTAGCCGAAGTAGCCGCAGGCGCTCAATCGCTCAAGGCGAGTTCCGCTTTTGACCATCTTGCGAATGGTCTCGTTGAGTCCATGTTTCTTGGGTCGGAGAGCCCAGATGGCTTGCACTCGGATTTGGGGCATGGGGTGTGAGAAGAGGGCGAGGAGTTCCTTCTCGGACTTTTCGCTGATGCCGTAGTTTGGGAGTTTGATCGCTTCATTGACCCCAGCTTGGGGGAGCCAAAGTGATTGATCGGCGTTCTTGCCGGTGATGGTGAGTTTGTTACGTCCACGGCAGTAGTTGAGGAGGTGGGATCCTTCATCACTGAGTCCACGATAGCTGTAAATGCCTTGTTTGTAAGCCGAACAATCGTAGGTGAAGCCGCCATCCCAGGTGCGGTTCATTGTATGAAGCCAGCGTGTTTCTTTAAAGAATGCGGTCGTTGCCAATGGACCGGAAAGGTCGGCGGCGAGGCCGGTCCAGAGTTGGTTTAAGTAGTGACCGGTATGTCCTCGTTCCAATCCACCGTGAGCAGCCAGGGCAAGAATGGAGAAGAATTGAGCGCCATCGGAGTTGCCAGTCAAGGCAAAGGCATGGGCGAGGGCGGCACCTTTGCCATTGTCGTCGAAGTTCTTGATCATGGGGCCGTGGACTCCATAAGGGAGCGCGCCTCTGCCGACGAAGCCCTCGAAGAAGGTCTGGTTCTGGGCGAGGCAGGCCGTGATTTCGGGGTGGCGAATGCCGCACTTTACCGCAAGAGCGAGTGAGAGGAACATGGGCGCGCTGGTGCAGTTCATCTGGGCGTAGCCGGGGAGTCGACCATTGGTGGCGATGGGGTGACCCCACAAGCCACCGGCGTCGCGACCTTTGGCCGAGCGGATGGCATGTTTTTCGATCGCAGGAAGGACGTAGTCGTCCTTTGTCAGGAGGTAATATTCGCAAAGCAGAATGCTGGTGTAGGAGAGATACCATGCTTTGGTCTCAGTGACCTCATGATCGGGTTTTGCCCAGGCAGCTTGGTGAAGATAGTCCTTAACGACCTTGAGGTATTTTTCCTCTCCGGTCGCCAGCAAGCCCAGAAGTCCGATGCTCATCCCGTTGCGACCGAAATTGCGCGTCGCGACGATATGGTCGGCGGTTCTGGTGATGATGGCTTCGGTCTTGAGGCAATTATAAGGAGCGGTTTTGGAGTAGTCTCCCAAGACAGGCAGTTGTAGGACGACCTTTGGGCTGTCTTTAAGAATCAGAGTGAGCTTACCACCGCCGCCGATGCTTTCGGCTTGATCGATGGCGTCAGCAAGTTGTTTGCGGGTTTGATCTTTGAAGGGAGTGCTTCCCGCGCCAATCACAACGTCGCCGGGTTTCATTTTTCCTGCGGCGGGCGATCCTTCCGAGACCTTGGTAATCGTGATCGAGGTCGGAGAGGTGACTCCGAAAAGCCCGGTAGGTCCCAGACTGCGTTCCTTGTGCTCGTAGAAGCGAGCCTGAAGACTTCCGGCAGCGAGGACGACGAGGGCAAATGTGATCTTAAACATGAGACTGAATTATTTGGATAGACCGGGTGGGATTTTTTGCTCCTCGATCCAGACACTAAAGTGGCCTGTGGGTGGAATGGGTCCCCGGGGGTTGGTGAAGTTGAGGAAGCTGATGGCGGCGATGGTGACTTTGTTACCTTGAAACTCTTTGTGAAATTCACTGAAAATGTGGCTGCCGCGCGGTTGTCCGCCTTCGCGTCTTGCCACGCCACGATTGGATTCGGCGAGGAGCTTGCCGTTGATGTAAAGAGCGTAGCCTTCTCCAGCGAAGACGTGAGCGGCCCCACCGACCACGATGCGATAGCGGTGGCCTTTTTTGAACTTCGGAAGTTCGACCGTGGTTCGCGCAAGGAGGACTTCTTTCTCCCACAATGAGGCGGGCGCGTGACCACACCCGCAGAAGGGAGCGGTGCAATCGCGAAGGGGAGCCAGTTTGCCATCGAGCTGGCCAAAGGGTTGTTTTCCTTTTTTCCAAACAGCCTTGGCGGGGTCAAAGTCGGGGGCGAACCAATCGACCATCTTCCCGGGATAGGTCACCTTGCGGTAGCGGCTGCCCTTGTGATCTTTGGCGAGCTTTTCAACGGGATCGAAGCTGGTGTAGTCCCATTCGACGGTACGGAGATCGGTGGCGAAGGGGTGCCAATCATACTTGGTTATGCCTGCTGCGCGGTAGATATTGCCGAGGCCAAACATGGCCCCACGAAGGAACTGGTTTTGGCGGTCGGGACGCTCGCTGACGGCTTCGGCAACGAGGAGTTTTTCGTTACGAGGATTTGCAAGGTAGGCTTGCGCGATGGCATCAAGGAGGATCGGGCGGAGAGCCTTTTGATGAGCGGCTTTCTGCTCGCCGGTGGCTTCAGTTACCGCGGCGAGGGCGGCTGGTTCGGGACGCGGAGTTTGCGGAGTGGGTCCGCTTGTGCCGCCAAGGAGTCCAACCATGGCGCGGCCCAGGGCATCGCCGACGAGAAGGTAGGTCTCAGCATTGCGGTTATAGTGGTAGTCTTGATTCGCCGGTGATTCGTCGACCTCACGCCAGAAGTCACGGGTGTCGACCGAGGCCACGGAGCCTTTAAATTCAGGGTGTTTTTCTGGATCGCCGACAGCCAATTGAGCTTCGAGGATGGGAAGATACTTTGCGTCCATGCGGTGTCCGCCGAAACCCACGGTGGCGATGACGGCGGGCATTTGAGGAACATTGAGATCTTTGCGAACGTCGTTGATGAGGTTGACGAGGTTTTTTTCGTACTCGGCAGCAGCTTCGGGCGGGCTGTCCTTGTGACCCTGCCACCAGGCGAAGCCCGCCAATTCGTATCCTTGCCCCTGATATCCGGGAACAACTTTGTCGATGTTGGCGAGGGTCTTCCGGGCCCCTTCGATCATGAGCTTGTATTCAAGAGCTTCCCATTCGTTTTTGGGATCGGTGCGACCGCTTGACGGCGGGCGAAAATCGAAACCGAGGGCGCGGTTTCCCATCGCGGTTTTGATGATGAGGACTTGTTCGTCGTGGAAGGTTCCCATGACGTGGCCGAAGCCGAGTTCCGGTCCGATGGCCTTGCCGTTGGAGGAGGGGCTGAGGAAGGAGCCTTTGCCGTCCTTCGCGATACGAGCCTCTTGAAGATAGACATCGTGACGGACAGTCCAAGCTCCGTTATCGTCGATCAGATTGGGGAATTTCTTCTCGCGTTTGACGACGTTTTCGAGGTCGCCGTTTCCGAGGAGGTCGGTTTTTTCAATGTAGAAATAAGAACCAATACCGTTGAGGTTTGTGATTTGGAATGAGTAGCGTTCGCCGGGCTTTAGGGTGATGTCGTCGGAAGCGACCACTCCATTGATCAACATCTTGCCATCGCAATGGATACGAAAGGTTCCGGACAAGGGGACTTCAAAACTACCTTTGGTTAGTTTTCCTCGCGCGGGTTTTCCGTCTTGGTCGTAAACCTTCAGACGGGATACTTTGAATTTTCCTACTTTGTAAATATCGAATGGACCTTCGGGCGCGTTCGGGTCGGAGGTGAGAAATACCCCGGTGTAGATATTTTTGGCTCCGCTGAGATTTCCCATTCCGACCATGTTGGATTGGCCGGCGAGGAGGTAGACTTTGACCGGTTTGGTAGCGGCGCCTGCCTTGCCGTCGGGATCGGGAAGAATCGTGGGGATTTCCTTTGCCGGGAGGGCGAGGGAAGTGAGAGCGAGAAAGGTGAGCAATTTCATGGGAATCATTGGCAATTGGGGACGATGAGAGTAGGCGACAGATAGCGGGCAAAAAGAAACCGCTCCCAGAGTGAGTGCGGTGATAGTGATCATGCGTCAGTGAAACATGTCAGCGTTTGGGAGCTTCCGTCTTATTCTGGGGACGCAACCTTAGGATGATTTTTGCTCCAACTTTGGGAAGGTGCTTTGAGTCGAGTTCCCACATCAGGGCATGGTTTTCATGTCCGTAAACTTCAGGAAGGCAGAGGAGTTCGTCTCCGAAGGTTGAGAGGCTGATGACACTTCCGCTGCGATCAGCAAGGTAGGTTTTGGGTCCCTCGCCCTTTGCGAAGAGGTGTGAGCCTGCGAAGAGAAAGGTTTTTAGGCGCTTTGCGGCTTCCTTGGGATCGGGTTCGCCTTCTTCGTTGATGCGAGTGACGAAGTCGGAGAGCGGACGTTCCGTTTGCTTGCCCTTGTCGTCGGTGGTGACAAAGGCAACCGTCATCGGGCTGCCCTTGGGAGGGAGATCGATCCAGTGCTGGTCATCTCCTTCTCCGACAATCTTCCGAATGGCCGGATGGCCTGCTTTGGCGCCGAGGAGAAGAAGGGCGGTATGGATGTGGCTCGGCTTGGCTTGCACCGTCACGATGGATTCGTGCTCTTTGGTGTCCTTGGTGCAGGCGATAAATTCAAGAGAGCCTTCGTCCAGATTAACGATCGAAGTGACATCGACCGCTCGTTCCTTGAGGTTGACTTTGACGCCTGGCAGTTTGAGGGCGGCAAGGGCATCGTCCGCCGGTTTCTCAGCAGGCAAGGGAATGCCGAGAGCAGCAATGATGACGAGGGGGCGGAGGAGGGAATTCATCTAGTAGATACTGCGAAGTTTGACGGTCTCCTTCGAGTTTTGAATTTTTTCGATGAGACGGCCCACGGCATCGATATTTTTTTGAAGATTGCGTCTCTCCCGATGGACGAGCAGCTCTCGTTCAAGTTCCTTGAGTTTTGGAAGCATGGGTTTGGCACCGGCTCCGTATTCTTCGAGAGCTTTGAGGCAACGAGGAATACGGGCAGCCTTTCCCCATTTTTGGATTTGCATCACTTCGAAACAAAGGGGCATGCCTTCCTTGATGCGGTGTTTGGCGAGGATGTCGAGACCGGCAAGGCGGATTCCGCTGGCGAACATGATGCCGCTCGGGGACGGTTGTGCGATGGCTTGATGGATGGCAGGGAGGATGGGTTTGATTTCCTCGTAGCTGAGCTTGCGGTAGATATTGCCGATGTCACTGCGGGCGCGACCGTCTTCATTTCCGAGTCCTGCGACAATGGCGTCACGCAGTAAATCGCGGTCGACGCCGTCAATTGAACTACGGAGCATTTTTCCGAAGACTGCGAAGCTGAGATATCGTTGTTCCATGCCACGTGGATCGTCTTTGGTCGGTCCCTTGGCCAGCATCGTGAGGAGATCGGGGAGTGCCGACATGGCGGGTTTTCCGATCTTGGCGAGTGCTTCAGCGGCCTCGATGCGGAGCCAAAGGTCATCGTGTTTGAGGTTCTTACGCAGGGCGGCGACTGCTTCAGGAGCTGGTTCTCTAATATGAGCGAGGGCCTGACAGGCTCCGTATCGGGTCTCGAGGTCGGAGGAGTCGAGCATCCTGATCAAGGTCTCGTTGGGGTTTGCTCCCTTGCGGCCGAGTGCCATGGCGGCGCGTTCGCGGACGATGGGAGACCAGCGGCTGAGAAGTTTGATCAGATCGGTCTCGCTCAGTTTGTCGTAGGTATCGTTGCGATGCTTATTAGACCAGCCGCGGCCATCGGCGACAACATCGGCGGCAGAAGTGGCGTTGAGTTGGGGGATGGTGGGAGCTTGTTTTCCGGTGATATAGAGTTTTTTAAGAGGCTGGGCGTAGCCGAGAAGATAGACTCCGCTACAGTCCCAGCGTGAGTAGCTGTCGTGGCGGGCATCGGGTGGTCCAAGGTGGACGAAGGAGCCATCGTGAGTACGGGCGAGGTCAAAATACCAGGCTCCGAACTCCTTCATCCAGGCTCCGGTGGCCTGGGGGCCGGAGAGTGCGATGGCAGGGATGGACCAGAGGATGTTGAAGAAGTTGCCGGTGTGGCCGGTGTCGCGTTCCGAGCCGTGGGAAGCAAGACTCATGCGGGAGAAAAATTCAGCGCTCCTGGGTTCGTCATTCAGATGGAAGAGCATCGCGGCCATTCCGCATTTTCCGTTGTCTTCGTGAGTTTGATACCAAGGTTGGTGGTCTCCATAGGGAACGGCACCTTTGCCCGTGTAAAATCGGAGGAGTTTCGTACTTCTCTCGATGGCCTTGAGAACAGCAGGATCATCGGCGCCCGCTTTGGTGGCAAGGATGAGAGAAGTCGTAAGGGTAAGGCCGGGGGCGTTCATCATGCCGTATCCGACAAGGCGGCCATCATCACCGGCGAACTTGTGACCCCAGGAGCCAACCGTGCTCTGTCCTTCCGAGGCTTCGAGAGCGAGGCGTTTGAGGCCGGGGAGGAATGACTTGTCCCCGGTGGCCATGGTGTATTCGGCGAGTAGAGTGATGGCGTAGCCGTAATACCAGGTGGCCATGGAATCCGCATGATAGTCAGAAGCCCATTCGGCCTCTTCCTTGACAAGGGGGAGATATTTCGGATTTCCGCTGGCAAGAAGAGCGAGAGCATTCAGGGAACGGACAATGGGGTTCGAGGGGCGGTGGCCGGGAGCGGACATCCGCTTTGCGAGAGTCTCACAACCTTGTTCGAGGATGGCCTTCGATTTGGAGCAATCGTAGGGGGCGGTGGCATGGTAGGAACCGAGGACCGGGAGCTGAATGACGATGTTTTGCTTCTGTCCGGCACGCCACCGAATGAGAGCGAGCTTCCCTCTGCCGGTTGGGGATTCGGCTTGAGTCAGTGCTATCCCAAATTCGGTCCGAGGATCGTAGGCGAATGGCTTGCCACCCACACCGAGGATGACGTCGCCTGGTTTGAGGGTGCCAGCAGCCGGAGAACCCTCAGCGACCTTGGTAATGGCAATTTGACGAGCCGTGGAGGTTTCCATCTTTTCGCTAAAGATCCAGCCACGAGCGCCAGTTGCTCCGAGATTCCAATCGTGTTTGGCTCCTTCCGGGATGGTATCACCCTTGGTGAAGTCAGGGAGGGTCATCTTTATCTTGGGACCGGCGGCAGGGAGGAGAAGGGTCGAGGCGAGGAAGCTGGCCACGAGGTGAGGAAATTTGATCATGAAAGAGAGGTGGGAGGGAATACGGCGGAATGTGGTGAAAAATTCCGCTAAACCATCAGACTGTCGGACAAGCATTACGTCGAATCGAATACGGGCTGGACGCCTGCCCTACCATGGGTAGGTTGTCGCTGTGAATCCGTTGCGCATACTATCTCCCTCAGAGCAGGTCGCCGAATATTTGAAGGGGGAGCTTCTGCGGGGACGCTGGACGACTTCGATCCCCGGTGTTCCAAGCTTGGCCGCAGAAATGGGAGTAAATCGCAAGACTGTCGATGCGGCCCTTCGTCAGTTGGATTCCGATGGTATTTTGATTCCGAGGGGTGCGGGGAGAAAGCGACTGATTGGTGTCCTTCCTGAAGACCAATGTCCGGCACCGTTGCGGCTGGGGCTTCTTCCCTATGAGTCCACTGACAAGAGGATTGATTATGTGGTGGAGATTCAGCACATGCTGATGGAGGCTGGGCATGCTCCCTTCTTCGCTTCCAAGTCGCTTCTTGATTTGTCGCTGGATGTCGACCGGGTGGAGCAACTTGTTCGTTCGACCGAGGCAGATGCCTGGATTGTCATGGCCGCTTCGACACAGATCCTGGATTGGTTTGCGGAGCAAGATTTGCCGACTTTCAGTCTCTTTGGAGGATCCCGTGATCCTCGTTTTGCGGGAGCGGGTCCGAATAAGTCGCCCGCCTATCGAGATGCAATCCGTTCATTGGTTGGTCTCGGTCATCGGCGGATTGTCCTATTGGCAAGAACCCAGCGACGTAAACCGGCTCCGGGAGATTCTGAGCAGACCTTTCTCGACAGCCTCGAGGAGGAGGGGATTTCAGTGGGAGAATATCACCTGCCGGATTGGAGTGACAGCAAGGAGAGCTTTTTGTTGTGCTTGAATTCATTATTCCATGTCACGCCACCCACTGCTTTGATCATTCAGGAGGCAATTTTATTTTCGGCTGCCCAGCAATTCCTGGCACGTCGAGGACTACGGGTTCCGGAGGATGTGTCGCTGGTTTGCACCGATCCTGATCCGACCTTTAGTTGGTGTGAACCCACGATCGCGCATATCACGTGGCGGTCCCGGCCCTTTGTAAGACGGATTATCCGGTGGGCCGATAAGGTGAGCCGTGGGAAAGAGGACCTCGTGAAGAGCTATGCGAAAGCGGAGTTCGTCAATGGTGGAACCGTAGGACCGGCAAAATGATGGGCGCTAGGAGTTGGCGGTCAGGAAGCCACGAACCGCAGCGCTGAAGGCTATCGGTTGTTCCCAGGGCACGCGATGTCCGGCTCTGCTCACGACATGATGTTGTGAATTTGGAATCAGAGCGGTGGCCTCTTTTGCAAGAGGGGTGAACTTTTTGTCCTCGGCGCCAGTAATCCAGAGTAGTGGGCAGGTGATTTCGGGGAGTCGCGAGGCGAGGTGATCCTGTGCGCCCAGTGACCAGTGGCGGAAACTGGCAGCCACTGCGGATTGATTTCTGGAGTCAGCCTGGCGGAGGCCGCGACAGGAGGTCGAGAGAATGGATTGTTGGTTCCATTTTTCGATAAATTGGGCCCAGTCTTGTTCCGCGAGGGTGGCCCATTGTTCATCGTGAATGAGGCGATCGGCCTGGCCTTCGATTAATCCGGGGTGTGCGCTCACGATGATGGCAGCCCGCCATTTCCGAGGATCGGCAAGAAGGGAATGAAGGGCCAGACGCCCTCCCATGGAGTAGCCCATCAGAATGTCATTTTTTTTGGCTTGAAGCGTGATGACTTGACCTGCTTCGGGCAGACTGAGCGTGCTTTTTCCGAGGAGGTTCCACAGATTGACGGGGTGGATTTTTTCGCCGAAAGAGTCAGCGAAAAGATCCCAATCATGGCCGCTTCCGACCGCACCGTGAAGGCAGTGAATCATGGCTTCCAGAATCCAAAGAGTTGGCGGGCGCAACCGAGACCGAAAGCAAAACGATCCTTCCACGGCCGCTTGGGTTCCAGGATCCGCCAGCCATTTTCTTCACCGATCTTACGAATACCGGGGAGAGGATTCACGAGGGTCTTTTCGCGACAAAGTTCGAGGAGAGGGAGATCGGCGCGGGAGTCACTAAATCCGGCAAGGCCCGAGGTGATCCCGTCTGCGGCGAGGCGGCGGACCTTTTCCTCGCCCTTATGGTTTTCGCCGATCAGATCCGGGAAGATCTCAACGGATTCCCCCCATTCGAATAGCGTGCCGTAGCTTTTATGGAAGCCGAGAGCCTTTCCGATGCCCTCGACCCAGAGTTCGGGGCTCGCTGAGGAGAGAATGAGTTGATGACCTCTCTGTTTGTAAAAGGCGATTTCTTCGAGGATTTCCGGGTAGGGAAGCTGCGGGAGCCAGTCCTTGAGGAAACCATCAACATGCCCTTGCAGGGTTTCCTCAGACATGCGCCAGAGATAGGAATGGAAGACACGTTTCATTCCGCCCGCACCGAGGACCTTGTTCAGGGGGAGAAAGGCGAGAAAAATCAAGGTGAGAAGTCTGCGGGCCGGTTCCTTTCGAAGCACGTAGCAGCGGAAGACCAGCTGGGTGTCCCATGGGATGATGGTTTGGTCGAGGTCGAAGAGGATGGGGTCCGCGGATGGCTTCACTGGCCAAAGGCTATGGGAACTCGCAGAAAAGGGAATTTCAATTTCCCCCGCCTTGGTTTATGCCTCGCCCGACATGAGGATTCTTTCTGCACTGTTTCTTTCCGCGATTCCGGTTTCGGCGCAAATTTATGCTGATGTATCGACGACTTTGGGCGACTTTTCCATCGAGCTTTATCATGAAGATTCGCCAAAGGCTGTCGCTAATCTCATGACCCTTGCTGAAGGAACAAGGCCTTGGATTGATTCCACCACGAGGACGGTTCGTCTCAATACGCCCTACTACGATGGAATCATCTTCCATCGCGTGATCAAGGATTTCATGAATCAGGCGGGCTCACCGAATGGCTCGGGGAGTGACGGTCCTGGTTACAACTATCCCGATGAAGTCGACAATGGGCTTGTGCATGACGAGCCCTACCTTCTCTCGGCCGCCAACTCGGGTCCGCACACGAATGGCTCGCAATTTTTCACCACGGTGAAACCGACACCCTGGCTGGACGGGATCCATACGGTCTATGGAAAAATCGTGACTGGTACGGAGACGATTGATTTGATTAATAACACCGAGGTCATTGGCTCGACCCCGACGACCCCCGTGGTAATTCACTCGGTGAGGATTCGACGGGTCGGAGCTGAGGCGATGGCATTCGACGAATTTGCGCAAGGCCTGCCCACGGTGACGGCGCCAGAGGTGGAAGTGATTGCAGCCACCGCGATCGATCCTGCAAAGCTAGTCTTCACCCAGCCTGCGGGCACGACTCTGCGGGTGGCCTCCTCGATCGACCTCGAGTCCTGGAGCAACGTGGATCGATACCTGAGCGCAACAAGCACTCCGCTGGAAGAATTTACCAGCGAGATGATTCGAGAAAAGGAGTTCTTCCTTCCGTCCCTCGTGAAGTGGTCAGCCGAGGCTATTTTCCCTGATAACCTGCTTGGGAAAACAATTAATATGCCGACCAATATCGGGACCTTTACGCTAACGCTCACTGATCCAGGGATGTTAATACTTACCCAACTTAGTGGGGAGGATATTGCAGGAGAGATCGACTACGCTGCGAGTAATTTCGATCATGACGGCTATGGTGCCTCCTTGCTTATTTACTCTGAAGGGTTGGTGCCTATTCGTTTCCGCCTCGGCGCTGACCTTCCGATGACCGCTCCTCTCGCCGGTCGAGTCACGGGGACGGCGCTCAACGCGAACCGAACCGCTTTCTCGGGAACCTTCACTGTCGCTCCGTAGCAACTCGTGGCCATGAGACTCCTCCTACCAAAATCCAGGATCTCCGTTGAATCAACGGGGACACAGAGCTTTTCTTCCTCCTTGTTGTCGAGGTCCGCGATCATGACGGAGCTGCAAAGTAGATAACCATCGATTTATGAAGTTTTTTTTAAGAATTGTTGTTTTCAGTCTGAGTTTGTTGGGGGTTTGCCTCGGCCAGATTTATGCAGATTTCAGCACCACCAAGGGCGACTTCACGATGTTGCTGGATTACCAAAATGCTCCCCTTGCGGTGGCTAATTTTATTCAACTGGCGGGAAAGCCGGATGATATTCTGGAAACCCCTGCGAATGCCCCTTTTCTGGAGACTGCGGCCCATTACGGGCGACCATTCTACCTGCCAACGGCTGAGTCGGATGTGGGGAGGCAGGCCTTGAGTGTTAGGCGGATTGAGCGAACTCCAACAATGCGTGGCTTTTACGGAATCTATCAAGGAGACCTTCGCATTGGGGGTGTCGAGGGAATTGCCTTTTCGAATTACCACGCCGATATTACCGGTGAGGATCGTATCCGGCTTCAGCAGATAAGCTCGAATCCAACCAAGTATCGGATCACGCTCAGATATCCCCGCAATTGGGTTGATGCACGCGATGGACGGCTCAAGGAAACCCCGATGTATCGATTGTTGAGAATTAATCGCGTTGAAAATGGCCTAAGATTTTTTGCCGGAGGAATGACCTCCGATGTCAGATTTCAATCTTTGGAAAATCCGGGCTATCATTTTCAAGACGAGGTCGTTCGAAATCATAATAACACCAGCAATCCTTATGGCAGCCCCTTCAATGTCGGTGGGATTTTGGCGATGGAGACCCAAGGGCCAAATCGAAACGGAAGCCGCTTTTTCATCACTTCTGTGGCCTCGCCGGGTTTCAATGGTCTCTACACGGCCTTTGGGCAAGTGATCAACAACCCTGGATTTAACGTCATCAGGAGTATCTCAAATGCGGCGACCAACGATCAGCAGGAGCCGCAAGAGGAAATGTATATCATAGATATTAAAATTCGTCGATTTGGACTTGGGGCAATTGCTTTCATGGAGGGGTATCAACAGAATTTCCTTCCCGGGCTCATCGAGGAATTGCCTCTCACGATTGATCGGACGAACGGGGCATTCGATTTGGTCACTCCTTCTCGTCCACAAACTCAAAACACGCTCTATTGGGGATCAAATCTTTTGAATTACCCAAGTTCGTTTTCTACCGTCCAGCCCCCGTTGAGCACTGAACCTAAACGGGAAGATCTTACTTTCTTTTTGAATAGTCAGCCGAGGTTGTTTTTCAAGACGTATTCGACTCCAATGCCCAGTTGGCCTTCAGCTGAAGTCGATTTTAGGAATGCCATTCTGAATTTGATTGCGTTTCCAGAAGTAGACCGGGGATTGCAGAATGGAGGAACGCTTAATCTTGTCTTTGCTCCTGACTTTGCTGAAAATACTCTCTCCGGTTCCTACACGATCAATATGAGCGTGGAACAGAGGATTCAAGGGGAAGATCCGGTCCAGCTCCTATTCCAAGGTCCGGGAACCTTCACCGCAACCTATGATTTTAGTTCCGGACCGTATCTGGGCATTCTCAAATTCACTAGTTCGACAGGCCCCTTGAATACGGAACAACTTACGCTGCATTTTGACTCCAGTCGTCTTGCTAATAACCCGCAAGTTAATCCTGCGACTTTAATTAAGCGTTTTGACTCGCGGACCAATCCCGGGATTCCTTTTTTAGGGTATCAGGGCATCTTCCAAAAGCTCCGCTAATTTACGATCTCCATGGTTCCCAAAGGAAAATTTGTTCGTCCGGCTGAGCCCAATGAGTTGGTGCCAGAAAATTACTTTGCTCAAATTAGGGTTGAAGACTTCTTTACCAGCGAGGCTCCGCTGGAGATTGATCTCGGTTGTGGCGACGGGAAGTTCACTCTGGAAATGGCCGAGCATCATCCCGACCGAAATTTTCTGGCAGTCGAACGTCTTTTGGGAAGGGTCAGAAAGGTGTGTCGTGGGGCTGACAAACGTGGATTGGAGAACCTCCGCGTGCTTCGTCTGGAGACTCTTTACACTTTGGAATGGCTTCTCCCCGAGAACAGTGTGGATCGCTTGCATTTGCTGTGTCCCGATCCATGGCCCAAGGCCAAACATCACCGAAGGAGGTTGTTTCAAAAGCCGTTTCTGGATGCGGTGGTGAGGGTGCTAAAACCGGGGGGCGAGTTGCTTTTCAAAACGGATCACGACGAGTATTTCGAGTGGAGTGAGGAGCATTTGACCGATTATCAGGGTCTTGAGCGCTTGGACTGGCCTGACGATGCTTTTTTCTATCCGAAGACGGATTTTCAAATTCAGTGGGAAGCTGAAGGCAAAAAACTTCAGGGGCTGCGGGCCCGGAAGCCTCTCTAATCCTCTGACTTAACGTGCTCGCTTGGCGGAAATGTCGCTGGGGCAACGAGTCCGGCGGATAGGATCATCTTGCCCGCTTCTTCCAGGGTCATGTTACTCTCGAAGATTTTGTCATCATCCATGAGAACGACAAATCCGGTCATGGGATTGGGAGAGGTGGGAATGAAAATCGAGGTGGTGGCCTTACCGGTTTGCGGGTCGACAAAGCTTCCGGTGATGAAGCCGATCAGACGGGAACCGGGGCTGGGATACTCAACGTATGCGACTCCTTTGAATTTCTGTGCGCCACCAAGATTGCGGGCGGCATCGACAAATTGCTTAATTGTCGAATAGACGAACCCGAAGAGAGGAACGCGGCTGAGGAATCCATCGATCCAAGCGCTCACTTTTTTGCCGGGACGATTTGTGACTGCCAGACCAACGATAAAGAGGAGGGCGAGAGGAATCAGTAGCCAGAGGAAATCATCCCCGGGGAACCCGTCGAGCGTCCAAAGTTCATTTTCTCCTTTGGCCGGATCAGCATGTTCTTTTGCATTCCGCAGAGCATTGAAGGATGCGAGGACACCGTTGATGATGGCGAGACCGATTTTGTGGAGGAGTTGGAAGACGAGAACGACGATCCATCCGGTTGCAAGGATGGGGATGACCGTTGCCATTCCGGCGAGGAAGGGTTTCAGGACTTTTCGAACGCCAGGGTGCTTGGATTCCTTGGGCTGTCCGATAGGATCGATGGGATCGATGGGAGATTCGCTCATTGCTCGCAGGAAGATGAGCACGGAGTGCCACTTCTGACAACCTTGAGATTTGTGAACTGACGATTGCTCGAACAAGTGGTATCGTCTCGCAGGGCCATTTGGTGCTCATATTTTTATGTCTCGGTTGATCGTCCTCACATTCCCTCTTCTTGTTTTGTGGTGGGCGGGGCGGACTGTCGGTGGGAATGGGGAGAGGGCTAGATTGCCAGTTCAAAAAGTTTCACCTGATCCAAGGATGGGTTTTGAGGAGGAATTACCTGACCAGAGATCCCATGAGGGGAATTCTCATAAGAGGGGTTTTGAGAAGCTCTTCACGTTACTCGCTGCGAGTGAGGAAGAGCAAAGCCGGATTGACGAGCGAAGGGTGAAAGGGGTGGAGACGCCGCCTCCGGCTCTCACTGAAATGATTTGGGATAGGATTGATCCGGCGTTGAGAGAAGAGCTCGACGAGAACGAGCAAAGCCAGCTCTTGTCCTATATCGGTGGTCTGATCTCTCCGGCTGCGAAGAAACAGCCTTGGTTATGCTGGGCGCCGGGGGTTTCAGAGGCGAAGGTGGCTGCTTATCATGAGGCAGAGAAGCTGACGGGGTTATCGCCAAGTGGTTATGAACTCTTGGCGAACCAATTTCTCAATGGTGGTCGCTGGAGTCGAACCGCGACAGATGGCTTTTCGTTCGATGCCCAAGGTGACTCTTCCATCGTGACCTGGAGTATTGTTCCGGATGGCACGACCACACCGGGGGGGCTGGATCAGTCGGATACCGGGTCCAATTTTAGAGCCTGGATGGCTTCGATTTACGGTGGTTCGACGACTGGTCCGGCGGAGAATCAACCATGGTTCGGGATTTTTGAAGACGCCTTCGCCTCGATGGCGGAGACGTGTGGGATCACTCTGGTTTACGAAGCGAATGATGATGGCGAGGAGTTGAGTTCTTCCAAGATTGGTTTGCTCGGAGAAAGAGGTGATATCCGGCTCAGCGCCAGGTCGTTGGATGGGAATAGTGGGAATCTTGCTTTGGCGTTTGGTCCCGACCACGGGGATATTGTTTTTGATTCAAGCGATGGGGTTTTTGAAATCATCTCTGGTTCATCTATTCGGTTGTCCAATACGATCGCGCATGAACTTGGGCACAGTCTTGGGTTGGCGCACGTTTGTCCGGTCAATCGAACAAAACTTCTCGAGCCAATTTTAACGACCACCTTTCGGGGGCCGCAATTTGATGAATATCAATCGCTCCAACGTCTCTATGGCGACGCGATGGAAAGGCATGGGAGTTTTCGTGAGAACGATACCTTTGCCGCAGCGACTCCGATAGGCTTGTCGCTTCTTGAAGTGGCTTCTTTCCCAAGGCTCAGTATTGATGGCCGTGGCGATACGGATTTCTTTCGATTTGAAGTGCTTAGCGGGCAGAGGTTGGATGTGGCGCTTTTTCCAGGTGAGTCCGAATATCTTGAGGGGGAGCAAATGACGAACGGGTGTAGTCAGGGAACGAGTTTTGATTCGGCAGGAGCGAAAGATCTGACGATTGAAATTTTGGATCAAGACGGTGTCACGATTTTGGCAAAGGCGGACCGGGGGGGAGCCGGGCAGATTGAGGAAATTGACCTTTTTGAATTCCCCCGTGATGGCACGTATTTCCTCAAAGTTCGAGGTGGGACGGCGAATGCGGCTCAACTTTATGAACTCCGGCTTGATCTTGAGGAACGTCTTCCCGGACCACGTTTGGTTTTCGGTGAATGGAAGATCGTGGGCGAGTCGGGCTCGGTGAAGAATGGTCGGCTCGATCCCAATGAAACGCTCCGGCTTCAGATTGAATTGGAGAACGAGGGGGAGTTGCCGACAGGGGACTTAACGGTCAGCGCCACGGGCTCTGGAAATGTCACGATCTTTTCGCAATCACTTTCCGGGACTCTGGCGTCAGGTGAATCGCGAGTGATAGAGCTTGTTTTTGGAGCAGAGGGAGAATGCGGAGACTTTGCCGACCTAAGTCTTGTGGTCGAAGATGACTCAGGGATGCTTCTTGATAGCGCCCGGAGATACGAACTTGGAAGTTTGGTGACGACGATCGTCTTTGATGAGGAGCTTGAGGACTCGAACGATTTACCGTTGAATTGGGGTTCCGTTGAGTCGGGCTCGGGAGTTGCATGGGAAAGAGTTAAGACTCGAGCTGCTTCCGGGGTCGGATCCGTCTTTACGGCCGGGCAAGAGAGTGTCGGTGAGAGTTCACTTCTTTCTCCGGCGTTTGTCCTTGCTTCCGATGGTGGGACTCTCAGCTTCCAGCATTCATATGATTTGGAAGCGGGATATGATGGAGCGGTGCTTGAGGTGTCCCGGGATGGGGGGGCTTGGCTTGATTTGATTGAAGATCCAGCGGTGATTGTTGCTGGTGGGTATGACCGCACGATTGGGAGTAATCATGAATCTGCGATTGCGGGGCGGCGGGCGTGGTCAGGAAAGTCTAGTGTATTCGTCGCGACGACAGTTGAGCTTCCTTCGACTTGGGCTGGCGAGGCCATTCGGTTTCGATGGCGTGTCGTGCATGATAATTCGACTCTCAAGGCAGGCTGGTGGTTGGATAATATCGAGATGGAAATGGTGGAGAATGATTGTGAACCACATCTCCCCGAGATTTCGCTGGCTCTTATCAAAGGGTCGCTCGATGAAAATTTCCCGAATCGTCCAGCAGTCCTGATGGTGCAGAGTGAGCTTCCCTTGGTGATTCCGGTTTTGATTCCACTGGAGACAGGAGGCTCGGCAGGAGCGGACGATTTTCAGGGAGGATTGTCAGTAACTCTGCCTGCAGGAGCGACGGCATTGGAGGTGCCTTTGCTTGTGAATCAAGATGAAGAGGAGGAGGCGACTGAAATTTTGACGGTAAGTGTTCCCGAGGGCTTGGAGGGATTTGTGGCAGGAAATCAGTCTTTGGTCAGTCTGGAGATTGCAGATCGAGTGGATCTTGAAGGTTGGACCGGGCTTTTCTTTGGCGAACCGGTGGACCTTTTCGCTGATTCGGATGGCGATGGGTTTAGTGAACTCGCGGAGTACCTTCTGGGCACCGATCCTACGATGGCGGCATCGAGGGCGCAGGTGACTTTAAGGGTCTTGGAAGATGATCTGCTGATTCCACTGGAGTTTTTGCCCGATCGAGATGACGCGGCCCTCGGAGTCGAGGTTTCGGGAAACCTTCAAGACTGGGATTCCGTGGGAATTGAGCGTTCAAGCGCAGGCATATTGGTGTCTCCCATAGAGGGAGGAGCTTTTCTGCGGCTGACATTCTCGATCAACCAATAGAGTTCCGGCTTTCCTTCTCTGGAGATTTTGGCAAGACAGCGGCCACATGACTGCCGCTGAACTTTCTCAATCCGCCCAATCAGACTCTGAGCTGCCTGCAGGTCTCTCTTTGGCACAGCAAGCTCTTTGGTTGACCAAGGCTGATCGTTGGCATGATTCCCATGATCTATGCGAGGATGTCCCTGAGCCGGGGGGGTCGTGGATCCATGCCTATTTGCATCGGGTCGAGGGAGATCTCGCAAATGCCTCATACTGGTACCATCGTGCTGGTAAGGAGATGCCTCCAGCTGGTGTCACCCTCGATCAAGAGTGGGGGCAGATCGCAGCGGCCTTATCCTAAAACAATCACCGAATGCCAAAATCAGATAAGAACGTTCGTCGCGCGGCGGTTTCAGCCTTGAGGGCTTGGGCCAAAGGTCACGCCTATGCCGACTCCCTCATTGAACGGCATGCCGTTCGAAATCATCTCTCGTCATCAGATCGTGCCTTTTTCAAGACGATCCTGCTGGGAGTTCTGAAGAATCGTAGTTTGCTCGATCATTGGATCGGTCTGTTCAGGAAAGGGAAGTTGGACCCCGAGACGCGCGATGTTTTACGGGTGGGTTTTTTCCAACTCCTGATCCTACGGACTCCTGATCACGCCGCGATCTATGAAACGGTGGAGTGTGCCCGCAAGCCGGTGCAGGGCTTGATTAATGCGGTGCTTCGCAAGGCGGCGCATTGTCGGATGAGGTTGCTGAAGGAGATGGGTGATATCGAATTGCCGATTCTGTTTTCGCATCCCCATTGGCTCTGGAAGCAGTGGAAGAAGCTCTACGGCAAGGATAACGCGGTGGCTTTGATGGATTGGAATAATCTCCCCGCTGAGACTTTTTATTGGCCAAACCTTTTAAATCCTCCGCCGGAGGGGGCTCCGGAGCCAAAGCATGCTCACGAGGCTGCCGAGACCGGCCACTATTATATCACCGACCCATCAACCTCCCACGCTCCCAAATTGCTCGACCCCAAGCCCGGCGAATGCGTGCTGGATGCTTGTGCTGCTCCCGGAGGCAAAACAATTCACATGGCAGGGTTGATGGAGAACACCGGGAGCTTGATTTGCACCGACTCAAACGAAAAGCGCCTTCCGAGACTCCATGAAAACCTGGAGCGATGTGGGGTGAAGATCGCCGAGATTTCCGTGCATGATTGGACCCAACCCGCTCCCGAAGAGTGGCTCGGCTTCTTTGATGCAATCTTGCTCGACGTGCCCTGCTCGAACACCGGAGTGCTACGTCGGAGAGTGGATGCCCGTTGGAGACTTCAAAAGACAGACGTCGCAGATCTGGTGAAGATTCAGACGAGTATCCTGCTCGAGGCTGTTAAGTGCCTGAAGCCCGGTGGCCGTTTGGTTTATTCGACGTGTTCGATCGATCCAACGGAGAATATCGAGTTGGTGACAAAATTTTGCGAAGACGCTTCCGAATTTACTCTCGGCGAGAGTAAGCAATTACTTCCTTTTAAGGACAAGACCGACGGGGCCTTTGCCGCCGTGTTACATCGAAATCCCACCCCTTGACCCACGAGTCAATTCGGTGATACTTTCCTTTACCCAATTAATTCCTATGAAGGCCCTACTTCTCATTTTCCCCCTCGGCTTCCTCCTTCCTTCCTGCGCCCCCCCGCTCGCTGGCGGAGCCGGGCACGGCTATCTGACCGGATTCCGTTCGGCAACGCCAACCAATGAACGTCAACCCATGGCTCACGAGCGGGGCTACTGGGATGGTGACGCGGTGGAAGGTCCGCCCTCAATCACGCTGAACCGCAACGAGCAAAAGGCCTACTTTTACAAAGGCGGCCAATTGGTGGGAATGTCACCGATTTCCACGGGCAAGTCGACCCACAGCACGCCGGCTGGCACATACAAGGTCACTGAAAAGGACCAAGATCATGAATCGTCTCTCTACGGGGTCATCCGAGATAGCACGACGGGACAGATTTTGAATAACGATGCCGATACACGAAAACATCGAGCGGAGGCCGGGCAGGTTTTCGAGCACGCTCCCATGCCTTACTTCATGCGCTTCAATGGGGGGATAGGGATGCACGTGGGCCACCTTCCGGGTTATGCGGCCTCACATGGATGTGTGCGAATGCCCAAGGAGATGGCAGTGAGGTTTTTCGAGGCTGCGAGTGTTGGAACTCCTGTCATTGTTCAGTAAAATACGATGAACACTTCACTGGTTTTGACAATTCTTGGACCGGACCGAACAGGCTTGGTCGGTGCGGTGGCTGACGCCGTGGCCGGGCACGGTGGAAGTTGGCAGGAAAGCCGCATGGCCCGGCTTGCTGGACAGTTTGCGGGAATTTTGAGGGTAGAATGCCCGGCTGAAAATCGCGAGGCTTTGGAACGGGATCTCAATGCACTCGGAGGGCGAGGTCTGACGGTGATGATTGCTCATGATGCTTCCCCGGAGGAAACGCCAGGGATCAGCCTGACCATCGATATCACCGGACATGATGAACCTGGGATCGTGAAGAGAATCGCGCAGATTTTTGCAAGCCTTGGGGTGAATGTGGAGGAATTGCAGACTTCTCTGGAATCCGCTCCGATGGCGGGACACCTCTTGTTTTGTACCCGAGGAAAGATTCGTTTGCCTGACAATCTCAGTCCTGCCGAGTTGATCGAGTCCCTCGAGAAAGTCGGGGTGGACCTAACGGTAGACGTTCAGTAGCAGTGCGAGTTGATATTCTGACTCTCTTTCCGGAGATTGCCCTGGCTCCATTGGGCGAGAGCATGATGAAGAGGGCTCAGGAGGCTGGTTTAGTGACGATTGCAGCCCACGATCTTCGGGATTGGGCGACCGGCAAGCATCGTAAAACGGACGACTATTTGTGCGGCGGTGGACAAGGAATGCTTCTCAAGCCCGAGCCGATTTTTGCGGCCATCGAGGAACTCCGGAAGGAAAACACCACAGTCATTTTGCTCACTCCTCAAGGTGAGGTTTTTAAGCAGGCAAAAGCGCGTGAGCTTTCGGAGGAAGAACACATTATTTTTCTTTGTGGTCATTACGAAGGGGTTGATCAACGGGTGATCGATAAATTGGTCGATCTTGAGTTATCGATTGGTGACTATGTTTTGACAAATGGAGCGATCGCGGCAGCGGTGGTCACCGATGCCCTCGTCAGGCTTCTTCCCGGAGTACTTGGGGATGCACGCTCGGCGGTCGATGAATCGTTCTCCGATCCTAATTTGCTGGAGGCCGCTGCTTACACGAAGCCCATCGAGTTTCGCGGTCTGAAAGTTCCTGAGATTTTACTCTCGGGCCATCATGCCAAAATTGAAGAGTGGAAGGACGAACAAGCGCTTCTTAAGACCAAGATAAACCGACCGGATCTATTGGAAGGGTAGTCTCCTTCCAGAAGACCAAGACTGGAATGACCTATCGGGGAATGGCGGCGGTCTTTTGGACCCGAATCCGGAAGAAGAGTTTCTGTTCGGGTGATTCGAGAGTGGTGGTGTAGGTCAAGGAGTTCGCTGAGCGAGCGGTGATGTTCTCCAGGAGAGACCAAGCTTCCAGATCATTGCCATATTCGACAAAATGCCTGATATCATCGGCCAGCGGGTTAATCGGGAAAGTCAAGTTGGCTTGATCTCCGGAGACGGTGACGATCATTGGATTACGGTTGGGGACAGTATCCGATGTTCCGAAGAAATGTTCGAGTAGCGCACTGAGACCATCGGAATCGTTATCTGGATCGTGGTCTCCGGTGAAGGTGTCGGTAGGTTCAGATACTCCGGGGGAGCCGTCGATGGCGTGACTCGCACGCCAGTTTAAAGCAGTGCCATGGCCGAGTGGATCGAGAACATTGACCGTTGAGTAATCGTCGGTATGGGAGAGGATCAGCGAGAAGCCCTCGCCATTGGGTGAGGTTGGCCAAGGGAGGTCATCATCAAATTCGAATTCGTGGATGGCGAGAGTGCCGAGTGAGAGCTTTAGAAGCTCACCGCCATTGTTCAGGCTGTCGTCATCGTATTGACCGGGGGCAAGAGGAAAGTCGGGTCCGTATTTGGCTTCAAAAGCGGCGGTATTTTTTACGACAAGGAGGTAGGCTCCGGGGCTGATGATGGTTCCCTCAGGGAAATCGTAATCGATCCCCTTGGTAAATCGCACATTGGTGAGATCGAGCGCCACCGATCCGGTGTTGAAGAGTTCAATAAACTCTGCCGCGTCATCGCCAGCCGGATTATACATGATCTCACTGATGACGAGGTTCTTCTGAAGAAGCTCGATGTTTGGAGCACTGCTTTGAAACTGAACCGGGGCGGACCAATGACTCCAGCGACCGCTTGTATCCTGGTGCCTCACGCGCGCGCGGTAAGTTCGACCCGGTCTCACTGAGGAGGCTGGCGGCTGTCTCTTATACACATCTCCGAGCCCACGAGACC
>CAJXVQ010000031.1 GCA_913060685.1 uncultured Verrucomicrobiales bacterium | reverse complement strand
GAGATCAGCCTCGGTCTCGTGGGCTCGGAGATGTGTATAAGAGACAGTCCTGATAGCTCGTTTCACCTTTGTAGATCTTCCGCTGGAATTCCCGTCGTTCTTCTGCGGTCATCGTTTCCTCAGCACGAGGGCGGACGCCTTGTTCGAAGGTGACCGACTCGACCGGGGTCACGGTCTCGAGGCGATAGACGATTTTGCTGCCGCGCAAGGTCGCGAAGTTGGGATCCTCGAAGGTCGTTTCAAAGCGGGCGGCGTAGGATGGGGGAGTGGTCTTGATTTTGAACGACTCGATTTTGGGAAGCAGATACGGTTCGATGCGCAAGGGCCCGGACTCGGCGTCGCCACCCCGGATGACAAAATCAGCCGGGCCCGGGAGTCCTTCGATTTTGAATTCAATGAGGCCCTCTTTTGGGGTGCCGGTGGCGATGGGAGTTTCCGAGCCGATTTGGAAGAGTGAGACCTCCTTGAGAGCTTTTCCGCGGATGCTGGCGGTGAGCGTGAACGGTCTGCCTTCAGCTACGTCTTCTTTGGGTCCGCTCAGAGTGAGGGTGGAATAGGGGGAGTCAACCCAGGGCATGACCACGCGGGCGAGGGCTTGCGATCCTTGTAGGAAAACGAGGACGGCGATCGCGGAAACCGCGGCGAAGGTCACGAAAATGGAGGGAGTTTTGAGGCTTCCTTTGAAGTCGAGAGGCGCGCGTGCGAGCGCTTCTTCGGCGCGCTGGTCGAGCCGTGCCAGCATTGCTTGCGAGACTTCAGTGGCACTTGCTCCGGCGCGGACGGTCGGGTCGATGGCGGTGGCGACGACAGGGGAGGACTCGCCAGCTTGTTCTTCGACATGATGAGCGAGTGAGGCTTCATCGGGTTTCTTTCCGGAAATACTGACAAGGGCTGCGATGGCTGCTGCGAGCAGTCCGCCGAGGAGTCCGGCCCAGCGGCTCCACCCTTCCAGTGGCGAGCTGTGATCGATGATGGCAACGATGACGATGGCGAGAATGATCGTTCCCAAGGCGAAGAGAAGGGCGCGCTTTTTTCGGATGGCGAGGGAGCGGGCCAGACCATCCTGGATAAGTTCTTGAATCTTCTTCATGAGACGGAATCTGGGGTGGGGGTTTTGAGGCGGCTTTTCAGGGCCAGCCAAGGTTCGATTAACCAGACGAGTATAACGAGGGCGAGAATCCAGCGCCACCAGCCTGAGTCGCCGATGAGATTGATCCGGGCGGCTCCGGCTTCCGAGGTGCGGCGGCGGGCTTCCAGTTGGCGTTGGAGAATGACGGGCGGAATGAATTCACGGAGGCTTTCCTGCGGGGGGAAATTGATGCCGATGGGGCGGGCGACTTTCCCACCTTCGGTGGTGAGGTCGTAGAGGCCGGGTTGATCGAGACGGAGGTTGCGAACCCAGCCATCTTGATCGGCCTGCATGGTTTGGTCGGCGATGCGAAGGCTGGCGTTGGCATAATCCAGCGGCACTCTGACATCAAAGGATTCTCCCACCACGCCTGCGCCCTGGCTGTTACGGAGGTCCTGGGCCTCCGACTTCATCGCAGTGGCCATGAGCATGTGCATGGTCGGAACGAAGAGGGGGCCATCAGCCGGCCAGTCGCCCCAGGACCGGTCCATGCTGCTGTTGAAGAAGAGAGCTCTTCCTTCGCCTGTGGTGGTCGCGGTGACGAGTGGAATGTCATCGATGTAGCGGGCGAGGATCTTGGAGTTTACTGAATCGTCTGGCGAGAGAGCGAGACGGTATTTGAGCGGGACGCGACGGAGACTACGACGTTGGCCTTCGCCCAACTCACCCCAGATGAGATGGCTGACTTTGATGATGGGAAGAGACAAGCGCTTGTCCAGTGGGGACACATCGGGAGAGAGCTTGGGGAGTAAATCGGGCCACGCCGATTGGTAGTTTTCTGAATCAAAATCAGGGCCGGCAAAGAAGACGGCACCACCACCACGGCGGACAATGTCCCTGACGATGCCAGGCAATTCGGCAGGCCATTCGGCAAGAGCCGGGATGGCAATGATGACTTCCCGTGCCTCGATTCCTTGCAGCGTAGTGACCGCTTCGGACAGCGGGACAATGCGGGGATCGTAGCGGGAATCCTGGCCTCCTTCTCCTTCGGTGGGGCGCAGGGCCTGCTTCAGAAAAAAGGTGGTTTGGAGAAAGGTCTCGAGTTCTGGCTCGGGCTCGAGGAGATAGACCGGGACGGTCGGGGCGACGTAGAAGGTGTCGAAGAGTTGGTCGTCGGATTCCAAGCCATCGTTGGCATCGGCGAGATCAACTTCGCGCTTCACCCAGCCGAGAGTTGGAGAGCGGTAGGGAAGTTCCATCACTTCCTCGGGCAAGAGAATTTCCTGCGTGGTGACGTTATCATCGGCGAGTGATTGATCATCGATGGCCAAGGGGCCGGTGCCTCCGAGAGCGACGATGGCACCCCGCCGAGTTTGATCGCGGCCACGAATGAGGAGCGAGAGGCCTTGGTTGCCTTTGGTGGTGTCGCCGGTGCCGCGGACCTTGATGCGGAGTTCTTCGGGCAGGGTAAGGGTATCAAGCTCCTCCCAGCCGGACTTCTGAAGATCGCCGATGATTTCGAGCGTTTCCGGCATGTCACTGCGGAATCGGGCGAGGGCTTCGGAGGCTTCCTTGACAGCGGTGAGGGGGCGGCCTTCGGCGAGAGTGGGTTCCAGTTCATCGACGATATCGAGGAGATCTCCCGGTGACATCCACTCACCGGCGATGGTCACTTCCGGGAAGCAAAAAAGGCGCACCCGGCTTTGGGGATTCATTTCATCGAGACGTTCCTCAAGTTGCGCGACGGCGAGTTGCCAGGCGGTTTCACCTTCGCCGTTTCCCATGGTCATGCTGCCCGAGCGATCGAGGATAAAGGTGACGGTCTCCCGGCCCAAACCGCCGCCACCCTCTGATTGGGGAAGGCCGGGTCTGGCGAAAGCCAAGCCGAGCAAGATGACGCCCAAGGCCCGCAGGAGAAAGAGAGGCCAGTGCTGGATCTTCTTGCGGCTGCGAGCGACCCGGGGAGTTTCCGGGACGAGGCGGAGCGAGCTGATTTTGACCTTTTTACCGGCGGTGCGTTGGTAAAGGTGCATCCACACCGCGATGCCTACGGCTGCCAATCCGGCGACTGCAAACCAGGGCTGCATCATGACAATGAGGGGAATCATCCGTTTCGAAGTGAGAGGAAATGCCGAAGGGCTTCGTCAAGTGGTTGGTCGGTGGGGAGAAGGCAATACTCCGTTTCGGTATCGTGACAGACTTTCTCGATCTCATCGCAGACCCCTTTGAGGTGGGCCTCGTGGAGGTCGCGGTAAGCGGAGCCATCGATGACGCGCTCGCTTCCCGTTTCGTGGTCGACGAGGATAACTTCCTTGCCAAATTTCGGAGCGATTTCTTCGCGGGCGAGGAGGTGGAAGAAGAGGACTTTACTCCCGCGCATGGCGAGGCTGCTCAAGACATCCTTGAGTTCGGCGGGGTCCATGAGACCGTCGGTGACAAAGACGGCCATGGAGCGGCGGCGGCATTCTCCCACCACTTCATCGAGTCCCCGGATGTGATCGTGCGGGCCATCGGCTTTATTTTTTTCAAGATAGCCGACCATGTTTTCAAGGTGGTCACGCCGCGTGCTGGGTGGCCACCAATCTTCGGCCGGAACGGTTTCGCCGCGTCCAAAAAGAACGAGTCCGGGGGCATCCTGCTGCTGGTTCATCAGGACCGAGAGGACAGCACAGAGGAGGCGGCCGTAGTTAAACTTATGTCCCGCGCCTTCGCCGAAATCCATGCTGAGGCTGGCATCAAGAAAGAGGTAGCCGGGGAGATTGGTTTCCTGTTCGTATTCCCGGATGACGAATTCATCGGTGCGACCGTAAACCTTCCAGTCGATACGGTGAGGCGAATCGCCGGGCAAAAATGCGCGGTAAGAGGCAAATTCCTGGCTGCTTCCCGAGAAGGGGCTGCGGTGAATCCCGTGGGAATATCCTTCCACAAGACACTCCGCAAGGAGCAGCAAGTCGGTCGCATTGGCCAACAGCTGGGCGTCGATCTGAAGAGAAGCGCCGGAGGATTGCATCGGGGTCTAGGAGGAGGATTTTTGGATGATCTCGTCGAGGAGGTTCGCGGTGTCCACTCCTTCAGCCCGGGCCTTGAAGTTGGTGAGGACGCGGTGCCCGAGGACCAATTTGGCGACTGAGCGGACATCGTCCTCATCGGCGCAAGGCTTGCCCGCCATGGCGGCGCGGCCTTTTGCTCCCAAGATCATGTATTGGGAGGCGCGTGGTCCGGCACCCCAGCGGATGAAGCGCTTCACGCGCTCGGAAGCTCCCCCGGCAGCAGGGCGGGTGGCTCCGACGAGATCGACGGCAAAGCGGATCACCTCGGATGAGACCGGCATGGCGCGAACCATCTGCTGGATGGCCATTAAGTCATCACCATTCATGACTCGCTGAAGATCAGGTTTCTCGGTGCCGGTGGTTCGCTGCACCATCTCGGCTTCCTCCTCGGGAGTTCCGTAGTCGATGCTGACCGAGAGCATGAAGCGGTCGGTGGCGGCTTCCGGGAGTTGGTAGGTGCCTTCCATCTCGATGGGGTTTTGGGTCGCAAAAACGTGGAAGGGCTTGGGGAGGGGCATCGTTTCGACACCGGCGGTGACTTCTCTTTCCTGCATGACCTGGAGCATCGCGGCCTGTGTTTTTGGCGGGGTCCGGTTGATCTCATCGGCAAGGAGCAGGTTGGTGAAAACGGGGCCTTCCATGAACTTCAGTTCCCGGGTTCCTTTGATGGGGTCGTCCTGGATGATCTCGGTGCCGGTGATGTCGGCGGGCATGAGATCCGGGGTGAATTGGATGCGATTGAAATCGAGATGGAGGACTTCCGAAAGCGAGCGAATGAGGAAGGTTTTGGCAAGACCGGGAACGCCGGTGAGGAGGACATGTTCACCGCAGTAGAGCCCGAGGAGGACGTCTTCGATGACGCGCTTCTGTCCCACAATGGCTTTGGCGATTTCTCGTCGCAACGCTTCGGTGCGTTCCGGAAGGTTGGTGATCACTTGAGATGTTTCTGACATGGATAATTGGGATGGTGGAGGGGGACCTGAGAGCAAGCGGCTGCTCGGATTCAACTTGTCTTTTTAACGCTCCAAACAAGGAGATGTTACAACGATTCAACTTGGTCACAGAGTGGATGGTTCTGCGACAGTGCGTCACGATTCATCGCCCCACCGGGCACTCGTGAGCGCGATCGCCGGGAGGATCCGCAATGAATGAAGGTCACCCAATCAGATCCCGGACTCGATCCGGCCGGAGACCGGAGACGTCCGGGGTGGCTCAGCCGGTCCGGTGGGTTGAGAGCTGTTTTTGGCGTGATGCGTGCGCCTTATTTCACCGCAGCCGGTCCCCAGACATCCTTCATGACGGCGAAAGCCTTGGGGTCGAAATCCTTCAGCTCGGCAGCGACGAAGGGGTAGAAGTCATTGTGGTAAAGGTAAGCCTCGGTGGCTTCGGCGAAGTATTCCTTGTGATTGGTGGCGCCGTAGTGGCGCACGGTGCGGCCGGTGTAGAGTTTCACTTTTTCAAGGATCCCTTTTTCCATGGCGGCGTCGTAGGCGGCGATCACTTTTTTATCATCAAAGCTCAGGATCTGGTCGTGATAGGCGTGGGCCAGTTCGTGAAGGATGACCGCAGGATGCTTGAGCATTTGGTCACGTGAGAAAAGGGCGGCGGCGTGAGTGATATGGACCTTTTTAGCCAGGCGCGGATCGTATCCCCGCCCCGTCAGCCAGTCTGCTCCGGGATGGTATTGCATGCCCGTGAGTTCGGGATGTTGATGTTCGAGCCAGATCTCCATGTTCTTCATTTTGGCCAGTGGTTCTTCCGGGAGGAGGATGGAAATTCGTTGAAGATGGTTCGCCAACATCTTGATCGCCTTCTCTCCTTCTTCCTCATTCTTGCCGCCCTTGAGAAGAGTGGGATCGACATGGACGGTCCAGCCTTCGATGTTTTTCTGCACGGGTTCAATCCAGCCGATTTTCTCAGGCGGGGTTTCGTTTTTCTTATCGCCAAAGGCAACCCAGGCAGAGGAAGCGAGGACGACGAGCGGGGCGGTCAGACGAAGGAGGCGTCGCGAAAATGAACGAGGACGTGAAAGAGAGCTGGATTTGGAAAACATAGGTTCAGGGGAGTTTACGGATTCCCGACCCGCAGTATTGCATCCGGTTCTGCGAATCTATTGACTGAATCGTATGAAACGTCTTCAGATTGCTTTTGCGATGATCATGAGTCTGTCCCCCGGGGCAGCCGAAAAGAAACCGAACATTCTCCTGCTCTTTGCCGATGACCTTGGGCGCTATGCTTCAGCCTATTCGAGCGATTCACAGCCTTCGGTCAACGATATCATCTCAACGCCAACCTTTGATCGTCTCGCGGCGGAGGGTGTCCTCGCGACCAATGCTTTTGTTTCCGCGCCCTCGTGCTCGCCTTGTCGTGCCTCTTTGATTTCCGGGCGTCATTTCTTCACGAATGGTTCTTGTTCGCAGTTGCATCACCGATGGCACGGGCCTGATGAGACCGATCCTTGGAACGAAATCACCGGATACGCCGAGATTCTCCAGAAGAATGGTTACCATATCGGGTTGACTCATAAGGATCATGTTCGCGGTAAGCGTTTCGGGCCGCAGTTCAACAAGGCTGGCCGCAAGGTGAATTCGTTCTCGCAGAATGTCAGCAAGTCCAAGGATGTGCCGAAGGGCAAGGAGGCGCTTTATGAAGAGTGCCGCGCGAACTTTCGTGACTTCCTCGCCAAACGAAAGGAGGGGCAACCTTTTCTATACCACTTTCATCCCACCAATCCCCACCGTTCCTGGACGAGGGGATCGGGGAAGAATCTCTGGAATCTCGATCCGGAAAAGTTGAAGGGCAAGATGCCTCCCTTCCTTCCCGACGTTCCGGTGGTGCGTGAGGACCTGGCCGACTATCTTGGTGAGGCAATGGCCTTTGATGAATGCTGCCGCGTTCTCCTCGAGGAACTCAAGGCGACGGGCGAGTATGATGATACTCTCATTGTGATCTCAGGTGATCACGGAGCCCCGGGGTTTCCGCGTGGTAAAACCAATTGCTACGACTTCGGCGCGAGGGTTCTCTTCGCGGCCCGCTGGCCGGAGAAGATCCAGTCTGCCCAGACCTTGGATAGGCCGATTTCGCTCATCGATCTTGCTCCGACTTTCCTCGCAGCGGCCGGGGTTGAGAAGGCTGATACCATGCATGGGGAAAATCTCCTGCCTGCTCTGGGTTCCGGCGATCATTCCGGCCTTCGCTCGTGGGCGCTCATTGGTCGGGAAGTCCATGTCGAGACCGCGCGCGCCCGCCAGCTGCCCTATTCCATGCGGTCGATCCGGACTGCTGATCACCTCTACATTATCAATTTCACCCCGGATCGCGAGCCCATGGGTGACCTACTGGCGCTGGCGAAAGGTCCCCTCGATTTTGAAGCTCTCGCAAAGAGTACCCGTCTCACCTACGCCGATGTTGACGCCGGTCCGACCAAGGCTTTCATGGTGCTCAATCGCGATAAGCCCGAGTTTAAAGCCCAATGGGATCTTGGTTTCGGAGCGCGTCCTGCCGAAGAACTCTATGAACTCAAGAGTGATCCCCACCAAATTAAGAACCTCGCAGGCGATGCGAAGCATGACGAAATGAGAGCAGTTCTCCGTGCGAAGCTGATGGCTGAACTGACAAAGCACAATGACCCACGTCTGAATGGCAATCAGTTTGATTACCCCCCTTACTGCAAGCAGGGGTTGGAGAAGAAATGAAGGCAAGACGTCCTATGAATTGTCCCTCATGCGGAAAGACACTCCGTGCCCTTCAGGTGAAGAAGATGCTTGGAAATCCGGCATACAATGAATGGTGCCGGAGTGGTTATTGTTCGAGTGATTGTTTTGAGAGATCTGATCAAGATGAGGTCAGGCCGGAGGTTGTGTCCATGCTGGTCACTCCTGCTGAAGAGAAAATTGAGCGGATTGAATCAAACGAGAGCGAACCGTTTCGAGCTACCAAGGCCTATGATTTGGCCACGATTTGTCTCGTCTCGGTTCCCTTTGCGATGCTGATCTCTTTTCTTGCCAGAGGGGCGTATTTGATTCCGATCGTTGGAGATTTCGTTTCGTTCATGATCTACGCGATCATTGCGATCGGATTCGTTTCGGGGATTTGCGCGATTTGCGCAATTCCCAAACTTGGCCCGCAGAGACTGCTTTGGAAATCGATCATTGGTCTTTTGATGATTGGGTCCTTGGTTTGGGCTCTTATATACGCAATCGCGACGGCGAACGTTTAGAGCCTTCCGTCGTTGTCCGCTCGCTCTATATTATTGCAAACTCACTTGGCAGAGAGATCCAATATAAAATTAAGCCGAAGTTTACAGAGTGTTGATCGTGAAAGGGAAAGCGGATTTTTCCATGCACGGCGCCCGCTCCTCCGTCTTCTTTTTGTGGACGGAGTTCTCGCGATATCCCGCGACAAATCGACCTTCTGCCGACGTTCCTGGATGACGGATCTTGATGCGCGGCAGTATCTCCGAACCTTAGCTTCTGGACCCGCCACCAACTCTCATATAAACAATCCGAACACAAACCATGACCCAGAGTAACTCCAGTGTTCCGAAGAGCCAGAAGAACCGCCAGCCATCGATCTTATTTCACGCGGATGCGGGTGACTCGGATATGCTCTATTTCAGCAGCTTCAATGCAGTCGATCCCTATCTTGCCTTCTCGGTGGGCCGAAAGAAGTTCGGAATCGCTCATTCATCGGAATACGGGCGAATGGTCGCCGAGTCAGGCTTCGACGAGATCCTGCTCCTGCAAGAGATTAGCGAAGGCGCGGCACGGCGCTTCAAGCTGCCGCAGGGACAGCAGCCCGACACTTGCCAATTGGTGAGGCATTTGGCGAAGCTCTACCGGATTCCCTCATTCCGGATCGGAGCCCGCTTTCCGGCTGGCCTTGCCGCCGACCTTCAACAGGCCGGGCTAAAACTCGAGATCGACAAGAACGTCAGCTTGTTCCCCAAACGTGAGATAAAGACCGCGACCGAGATCGAAGCCTTGCGCAAGGGCAATCGCGCCAGCGCGGCGGGCTTCCGTGTGGTAAAGAAGACCCTGACCGAATCTAAAATTCACCGGGGTCAGCTTGTCCACCAGGGCAAGGTTCTCACCTCCGAGCGACTGCGAGAGCTGATCAGCCACGCCGCGCTGGAGGAAGGTGCGATGGCACTTCACACCATCGCCTCCTGCGGCGACCAGGTCTGCGACAACCATTCGCCCGGCCACGGACCGATCATGGCGAACGAGCTCATCGTAGTGGACATCTTTCCACGGCGGCCGGAAGACGGCTATTGGGGTGACATGACACGAACCTTCCTTAAAGGTAAGGCCAGCGACGCGCAAAGACGACTGGTGCGAACCGTGAAGCGGGGTCACGAGTTGGCAATCCGCATGATCAAGCCCGGCCAGGTGGGAGGCAAGGTGCACGAAGCGGTTCAGGCTTTCTTCGAAAAGGAGGGCTACGAGACGGACAAAGACAGTAAGACCCCGGAGGGTTTCTTCCACGCACTCGGTCACGGGATCGGACTGGAGGTCCACGAGAGTCCGATCATCCGAGCCGCGGCTCCTTCGAAATTCAAGAAAGGGCAGGTCGTCACCGTAGAGCCGGGACTCTACTACCTGGGACTCGGCGGCGTCCGGATCGAGGACGTCATTCACCTCGTCCCCGGTGGCAACGAAAAGATTTCCCATGCACCCTACAAGTGGGAGATCGCGTGAATCGCCATTTTATGAAATTCCTGCGCCTTCTTTGCCTTGTTCTGCCTCTCGTTCTCATCACTTTGGTCTGGTTGAGCCAGAAGGAATCTCCCCCTGATCCTGGCAAGGAAGGACGCACTGATCGGAACCTGGAACCCGGGGCAAGGATGCGAAGTGATGTGGCAGTTCTTTCATCCAACGCCCCCGGGAAATTTACGGGTTGGCTTGAGAGCTATCGTGATGACCCGGGCTCCATCGATCTTGCGAAAGGCGTGCAGCTCGCCAAGGAGCGGCGGGAGGTTCTTAAACGCACGATCGAGTTGGATCCCGAGCGGACTCTCGAACTCGCTATTCCGGCGGAAGCGCGCGTAGGTTTGCCCCGGGAGATTGTTGATTTGTTGGAGGTGCCAATATCTGCGGCGGGGGAATTTGAGCGGGTGGTGAGTTGTTACACCGATGGGCTGAAGCGTCCTCCGGGAGCGCCGGGTGAGGAGAGCTTCGCGACCTTTGATGGGAAGCGCTATCGGGCCTTTACTTATGGCCGGCGCGCAGGATTGCAGACGAAGGATCGGATTTCGTTGTTTGGAATCACGATTGATGATGCGCTGGCCTTCTCGTCCGGGCCAGTACGAAGGATCTCGGATAATGATGGATTCGTGGTGGAGGCTTTTGGGGAAGAGAAAATTTTTACGACCGAGGATGAGCTCGAGCACTACGTGGCGATGTTGGTGGAAGACGAGAATGCTCCGGGCCCTGGCGGACAGGCGGATTTTGCCGAGAGTGCTTGGACGGAGGGAAACAAGAGGATCCTCTATTTGCGCGTTCGTTTTGCCGATGATGATCCAACTTATGAGCCGGTGACTTTGGCGACAGCGCAGAGTCATCAGGATGATGTCGCCGGGCACTACCGGATTGCATCATACGGAAAGCTAAATGTGACCACGGTATTTCCCGACATGATCACGCTGACCCTGAACAAGGCGGAGTATGTCGGGAGGGGATTGAGCGATATGATGAACGAGGCCCGGGCTGCGGCCATCGTGATGGGAGATGCCCAGGGCGTGGATTGGAACTACAATAACTTCGATCTCTACACCATCATCTCGGACCGCGGCATTGGTTCCTATGCGGGAATTGCCCAGGTGGGCGGGCGGAAGAGCCACCACCAACGTGGCTACACATCTCTGCGAACCTCGGGTCATGAGTTTGGTCATAACCTCGGGCTTTCCCATGCCCATTTCAACTACAGCAGTGATCTCAATCCGCGTGGAGTGACGCCGACCAATGGTCTTGGCCGGGTGGAGTATGGCCATCGCTTTAGTGTGATGAGTGCCCAGAGCGGAAGCGATCTTAACAACCCCTTGCTGCCTCACTTTACCGTCCACGAGAAATGGCGGCTGGATTGGCTGACCAATGCCGACATGGTTGACGTTACCCGGGGGGGACAAACCGGAACCTACCGGCTGTATCAAAATGACGATGAAAATGCCACCGGCTTGCGGGCACTTCGGGTGCCTTCCGGCGGTGCGCTCTCAAAGTATTGGCTGAGCTATCGCACGGCCTGGAAACAGCCGAGCCGGAGTTCGGATAATGATTTCCTGTTGAATGGAGTGGTATTCAATTGGACCGGTAGCGGCGGTGGGTCGAGCACCTTGCTGGATATGACACCTTATTCCAATGAGGGCTCGAGTGGTGGTGCTTCCTTTACCCGCGACAACTCGGACAAATGGGATGCCGCACTGTTGATCGGGCGGACCTATACTGATTCGGAAAGCAAGGTGAGCATTACCCCGATGGCGCGTGGAGGTGCCGCTCCGGATGAATACATCGACGTTCACGTGCATGTCGACACGGGGGCGGAGGTGAATTTGTTAGAGCAGAATTCATTCATACGGGCAATTGTTCCGGTCGCGGGGACTGCTTCCGGCATCAGTTGGACCGGGCTTGGTTTTGATGACTCGGGGTGGACGTTCTCGGGTGCCTCGGGAGTGGGCTACGATACGCGTTCGGATTACCTCCCTTACATCGGGGTAAACGTGGGTGCGATGCGTTCGACCAACGCGTCTTGCTACATTCGGATTCCTTTCACCATTGGAGGGGGGATTGATCTGGGAGAGATCGAGGCACTCAAGCTGCGCATGCGATATGATGACGGCTTTGTGGCCTATTTAAACGGGGTGAAAATTGCCGAGCAAAACGCGCCGGTTTCGCCGACGTGGAACTCGGGAGCGACGCGGAGTCATGATGATGATGATGCCGTGGTCTTTCAGGAGTTCTCTGGCAATGCCGCGATTGGCGCTTTGGTGAGCGGAGTCAATGTCCTTTCGATCCATGGTCTCAACAGGGGCACGGGAAGCTCCGATTTCTTAATGCAGCCCATTTTGGTCGCAACGACGTCCGGTGCCTCCAATAATCCGCCCTTGGTCTCACTCGCCGCGAATACCTTGGTCGCGGCGGTCAATCAGGATGTCACCTTGACTGCAACCGCCAGTGATCCCGAGGGTGATACGCTGGCTTATGCGTGGGACTTTGATATCGGCGACACCTACGCGCCGGAGGGCCTCAATAATCCTGTTGCGGTTCGAAGGTGGAGCAGTGCCGGACTCTATGTGGTGACGATCACCTGTTCGGATCGTAAGGGTGGCATCGCCCGTGATCGCGTTTTGGTGAAGGTTGGGAATCCCTCCAATGCCGGAGTGGTGAGCGGGCGGGTCCTGCAGGGCGGCCAGCCGGTGGTGGGTGCGAGGGTGTTTGTTCAGGGGAACGACAAGCAATGTCTCACCTTGGATGATGGCAGCTATCTGATGGCGGGCCTGTCGACGTCCTCCGGAACCATGCTTGGCGCGATGTTTGATGGTGATGTTTTTCAATCTTCGGTAGTCATGCCGGTGACTCCGGCCCCGGAGCTTGGTGGCGTCGATTTCTTTGGCCATGCCGCTGCTCCTGTGGGTTCGCCCGAGCGGACGATGACGATCTCGCCGGATGTCGCCAGCACCGATACGGCCTCATCTTTGGCGCTCACCGCCCGGATTTGGGATAACACGATTGCGGAAGATCTGCTCATTCCCTTGGGTGATACCTGGAACTATCTCGACACCGGAGTTGATCCCGGCGCGAGTTGGACAACGGCCGGGTTTGATGACGGCGGATGGCTTACGGGTCGGGCCGGGTTGGGCTATGGTGACAGCCAAACGACCGTGGTTGGATTTGGAGGGGATACCGCCAACAAGCATATCACGACTTGGTTTCGCAGGACGTTTAGCGCGACCAACGTTGCGCAGGTTTCCCGTCTCAAGCTTTCACTCAAGCGGGACGACGGTGTCCGGGTCTTTCTGAATGGCGCCGAAATTGCCCGCGATAATCTCACGACCGGAACGGTGAGCGCGGGCACGGAAGCCAGCAATGATGTCTCATCTTCAAACGAGGAAATCCTCATTTATTTTAATGTCGATCCATCGCTTTTGATCGAAGGGCAGAACATCCTTGCAGCCGAGATTCATCAGGAAGATAGCGATAGTAGTGATCTGAGCTTTGATCTCGAACTCAGTGCCGCACGCAACCTTGCCGGAGCGACTCCCAGCTGGTCCGTCACACCGCCGGGAGCAAGTGTCTCGCCTGAAGGTTTGTTCAACGCCACTGATCCCGGGAGCTATACCGTCACGGCAACTTCGGGTGCCCTGACTGTTGATGCCACCATTTCAGTCGGTTCGGATAATGTCGTCACTTTGGCCGCTCGCGATGAGTTCCTTTGGGAGAATGGGAGCACGACCTCGACCATTCGAATCACCCGGTCGGGGAATCTCTTGAGCCCGCTCATCGTGCCTCTTGTGGTGGGAGGTGAGGCGATCAGCGGAGAGGATTTTTCGGTTCTGCCAACGAGTGTCACGATTCCACCTGGTCAGTCTATGGTGGAGTTTTTGGTCTCTACTTTGGATGATTTCGGGCGGGAAGGAAATGAGCTTGTCTCGATCGCTCCGGTTTCAGCTGGCTTGTTCTCGGTCGGATCGCCGGCGCTTGCGAGTGTCACGATTCTTGACGATGAAAGTGCGCTGACGGCGCAGCCTGAAGCCGGGACAAATTTCACCGTCACGGTGAATCAAAGTGGAGTCCTTGCGGGGAGTCTTTTGGCGGCCGAGGAGTTTGTGGTCGCGGGAGATTACTGGAAATATAGCGACAGTGGTGCGGAGCCTGCAGCCGGTTGGCGTGGGTTGCTATTCGACGATAGTGCATGGCAGGAAGGCCTTGCGGAATTTGGATATGGCAATGGCAGTGAGGCCACTACGGTAAGTTTCGGGGGTGTCTCGGGGAGCAAGCACATCACGACTTATTTTAGACGGAGATTCTTTCTCGACGATCCCAGCGATTATGTCGCGCTCACGGCGAGTGTTTTGGTGGACGACGGAGCGGTAATTTATCTCAATGGCGTGGAGGTTCAGCGGATCAATCTCCCTGGCGGAACGATCGGGTTTTCAACCCGGGCGAACGCGACGATTGGTGGTGGTGATGAAGAGGTCTTCTTTGATCAGGTCCTCGATCCGGCCGGGTTGGTCGCAGGTGAAAATATCCTGGTTGTTGAAGTTCATCAGAGTTCCGGGAGCAGTTCGGACCTGGGCTTCGATCTGTCTCTGACCGGAATCCGGAGCACACCCGGGACGAATAGCGGGGTCCGTTGGAGTCAGCAATTAGGCCCTGGCGTTGCGACCTTCACTGATAGCGGAAGCCTTGCTTCTGCGGTGAACTTCAATCAGGTTGGAACCTATCTTCTCGGCTTGGAAGATCTCGCTTCCGGCCGCATTGATGAGGTCACGGTTACGGTAGGGGACGACCGAAATTATGAGCTTTGGATCGGAGGTTATCCGGTTGCTGATGCGGGACCACTTGCTGACGTGGACGGTGATGGTCTTCAGAATCTCCTCGAATATGCCTTTGGCGGAGATCCCACCGATGGTGAGAACGTACCCCGGCCACGGGTGACGCAAGATCCTGATCATGACGGAAACCTGGTCTTCACTTACCGGCGACTTCGGGAACAAAATTCCGGTGATGGAAGCGGGACGACCGGAGACGGCTATGCGATTTATGGCATCAGCTATACCGTGCAGGCATCGGATGGTTTAAGCGGATGGTCATCAGCCGCGAGGGTGCTGACGATGCAGCCTGAGGGTGTTCCGACTGATAATGGTGATGGGACGGAAACGATTGTGCTCCGTTTTATCCCTCCCCCGGAAGCGGACACGCAATGGTTCATGCGCTTGCGGATTGAGCAGGAGTAGACAGGCTCTCTCCATGAGAAAATATCGGGCGGATATTATGATTCTCTTCTTATTTGAGTTGCTGAAGGAGGCGCTCCCGGTCTTCCTCACTGATGTTGGCGCTGGCGGCGGCTTGTCGGGCACCCTCGGGATCGCTTTGTTTCCATTGGTTCAAGACGTTCCGAACGGAGTTGTAGCGGGAGGAATCATCGCTGATGGTGTCAGCCCAGTCGAAGGCGGCGGCGGGGTCAATTTGTTGGATGTTTTGAACCAGATAATCGGTGGCGCTGTCACGAGGTTTGCCCACAGGGAGGGCGTCGATCCATTCTGCCGCTGCGGGGAGGTCGTGCTGTGCCCAGTTGGAGGCAATCGAGCCATAGGCGGCGGCTTGTTCGTTGTCGGATAAGATTCCTGCGGCCCATTGTGCTGCTTCCCCGGGGGCGTGTGCACTCCAGCTTCCGGCGATCCTACCGGCTTGCTGGTTGATTTTGCGAAGTTGATCTTCGTTGCTTCCTGCATCGGTGATGAGGCGATCGAAGAGGTTGGCCGCGAGTTGGGGCTGACTGCTACTCAGGGATGAGATGGCAGAACCGGCGGCCTCGAAACGGTCTGCGGCGGGAAGGGTGCCAAGCCAGTTCTGGGCGGCCTCGGGATCTCGATTGGCCCAACTTCCGGCGAGGGCATTGAGGAGGGGTTGGCGATCTTCTTTTTGGGTCAGAGTGGCGAGGTGACTGGCGGCCTCGGCTGGAGCTGAATTGGCCCAACTCTGATAGATACCACCTTGAGCGGTGCGGCGAAGTTTCTCGTTTTCGAGTCGGCTACTCCAGTTGAGAGCGGCGGCTTGATCTTTGATGGCCCACTGGCGGGCGACGGTGCCGATATGGCTTTGGAGTGTGGAGGAGGGAGTCTCTGAAATGGACTCCTCGAGAAAGGCGGCTACTGCTGCGGGGTCTTTCCGGGCCCATGGATTGATCAGTTGTGAGATCGCGGTTTGTCGTGTGAAGGGATCGGTCTGTGAGGTGGCCCAGTTGTGGGCAGCATCGAAGTCCTTGTTGATCCATTGGCCGAGAATTTGAGAGAGTGTATTCGTCCGACTCGTGCCAGGGATTTTCTCAGCGAGATCAAGAGCTGCCCGAGGGTCCGTTTGAGAGATTTGATAAGCCACGCTGGAGTAGGCATTTGATCTGGCCCCGGAGCCGGGAAGGGCATCAAGCCATGCGATGGCGGCGTTGGGGTCTATTTTTGCCCAGTTGGCTGCAATGGTTGAGATTGCTCCGTTCCGCTGCTGGAGATTGTTGATTTCATTGAGAAGAGAGGAGGCCTTGACGGGATCGCTGGTCGACAGGGTCGCGAGGACGGTGGCGATGCTTTGATCACGACCTTGACCAGCTTCGGCGTTGCGAGCCCATTCGAGGGCGAGGGCGGGATCCTCCTGCGCGAGACTGCTGGCAATCTGGATCAAGGCGTTGTTTCGTTCGCCTTGGGTTTTGAGTCCGAGAGCATAACTTTCGGCAGCAGCGAGATCCTTTTTGGCCAGGCTACCAAGGGCTCCAATGGCATTCACTTGATAGTTGATGAAGTTGCCTCCAAAGCTGGGGTATTCCATCCATGGGTTGAATCCGAGATTGTATTGATGATAGACGGGGGATGGTTCTTCGTTGAGGAGAGCAAGCAAGTCTTCGCTGGAGGAGTCAGGGGAACCCATGGTTGCATTGCTGATGGCATGTCGGGCCAGCTGCTTCAGGTACTTGTCCTGGATGATACCGAGGGTTTCCTTCGCGGCATCGAGGTCGAATCGTGCCGCTCCTTTCATGATGATGGCGATACTTGAGCTCCGAAATGCGGCGTCTTCGTGGGCCAAAATCATATCGAGAGCATGGAAGGGATCCTTGGAAACAAGATGATTGAGCAGGCTATACCGGAGGGTGCTGAAGCCGGGATGACTTTGGTAATCTTCATTGAGTTGGTGGATGAGATTTTCCAGTGCTCCAGGTTCAAGGTCTCCGAGAGCAGCCCGCAGGCGGGTGGAGGTTTCGAATGGAGCCTGTGGATCGACGAGATCGAGAAGGCCCTGGAGATCGGTGGGTGAGACGATGGAGTCGTCTTTTACAGGCCGCTGAACCCGGATGACTTTTCGCTCGCCCCGGGTGGAAAGCGAGGATGGCCCGGGAGGGGAGATGGGTTGGTCTTTGGCGAAAATTTCCCGGCCTGAAATGGCTCCGAGAATGAGGAGAAACGGTGCCGCCACGAGGGCGTGCTTGGTTTTCATAGGCTGTCGGGATAAGAGGTGATCGGAATCCTCTCACAAAGACGACACGCCGACTGTAAAGACTTTGAAAAAAGATCCAATTATCCGGTCTCGGGCATGAAGGTAGGCATGACAATCCCGGCGGGTTCCATGGCTTCTCCGAGAACCTGGCTGAGGTGGATTTCGAGATTGCGGGCTCCGAGTTGGTAGAGTCGGCTGACGAGCTTGGTTTCTTGGGCCGGGACGAGGAAGACAGGGGTGTGCCCGGCGAAGTGAGAGAGCTGGGCCGTGATGAGATTGAAGGCGGCCTCGTCATCGCGCATGACGCCGGGTCCGAGCATTCGGCTCCCGGGGTGATCGATTGAAAAGAGAAAGCCGGTGATGTCGCCTTCATCTTCGTAAACCACTCCCTTCCAGACTCCAGTGGTGTCATTGAGGAAATATCGCCAGTCTTTTTCGCGTCTGATGCCGCTGATTTTTTCTTCCAGTCGGATGAGGTCGTTGAGATCACTTATTCGGACGGGGCGGACCTTTTTAGAGATGGGCGGGAGTGGTGTGCCCTCCGGTAATATCATGTCCTGAAAGACGGCGAGCGGCCGAAAGCCTGCCCGGGTGTAAAGCGAGTATGAATCGAGATTGAGCGCGCTGGAAACGAGGCGGACCGGTTTGTCTCCGGCTCGGCGAATGACTTCCTCCAGAAGACTTCGGGCGACTCCCTGGCCGGTGAATTCGGCGCTGGCATTCATGATGCCGAGAGCGAAGTGCGTTTCGCGGGGGTGGTAAAAGCAGGAGCCGGCGAGCTGACCGTCGATTTCGGCAACGAGGCAGCAACCGGGATCGAGTGCTTCATAGACCTCGGGAAAGATCCGGCAGGTCAGGGGATCGTCACCTGGAAAGCAACCTCGATTGAGGTTTTTTTCATACCAATCGTTGGTGGAGTGGAAAATGAGCCGGGCAAGTCCGTCCCATTCATCCGTTCGGAGTTCCCTGAGAATCATGGCTCCTCATAGCGGGTTTTTAGTCATGCCGGCAGGATTTTTGGAGAAAAGTCACGTGTTTGTGATCGCTTCTCCAATGGCATCGGTGTTGCGCCGATTGTCCGGGGATGACAATCGGGCTTCCCTGGTTAGACTTCGCGAACCCCCACCATCAATGAACGATACCATCAAACGAATCCTGGTCCTTTGTCTCGTCTTTGTGACCGCTTTTTCAAGTGTGCATGTCTACCGGGCCTGGCGTGACGATCAGCCCATTTTCGGGTTTGGTAAGCAGGAAACCGACCAACAGTTTGCGCCGGAGCATGCCACACTCCAGATGAAGCCCGCAATTGATCCCAGTATGGTTCCCGGTTTGATTCGTGCGAATGATGAAATGGTGGCGCTGGTGGATCGGGTCACACCGGCCGTGGTTAGCATCGATACCGAGATCCTCAAACGTGAGCGTTTTTTCGATCCTTATCGTGGGAGAATTACTGAGCGGGACCGTATCACGCCGGGCTTGGGTTCGGGGGTGATCGTTTCCGAAGAGGGTCACATTATCACGAATCACCATGTCATCGAGGGTCACAAGCGGATCCGTGTTACCTTGCACGATGGGCGCTCTCTGCCGGCCACTTTGATCAGTTCGGACAAGCTCTTTGATATCGCCGTCCTCCGGATCCAGGGGAGTGACCCAAATGAAAAGTTCGATGCCCTGAAATTTGGTGACTCGGATGCGGTGAAAGTGGGGCAGTTGGCGATCGCGGTGGGCAATCCGTTTGGCCTTGGAGAGTCGGTTACGGTTGGGCGCATCTCGGCACGGGATCGGTCGCTCTCGGACGGACAGCGGGACCTTTTTCAAACCGATGCCGCCATTAATCCCGGGAACTCAGGCGGTCCGCTCCTGAACCATCTTGGAGAGATCATTGCCATCAATGCCTCCATCTATACCGAGGATCGCGAGAACCCCGGGTTTCAAGGGATTGGTTTTTCCATCCCTTCAAATGATGTGAAGCGGACGATGGAATATATTCTCAAAATGGGGCGTCCGATTCATGGCTATCTCGGCCTGACCGCCCGCGATTTGAACAATTACCTCAAGGATGTCTTCAAGTACAATGGCGAGGGGGTCCTTGTCTGGGGAGTGACCCCTGGCTCTCCGGCAGATGAAGCGGGTCTGGAGCCCTATGACATCATCCTGGCTTTTCAGGATGAGGGTGTCAAAACCACGCGAGGATTTTTGAATCGGGTCCAGCGTTCCGAAGTCGGAATCGAAACGGGAATTAGCATCTGGCGCGGGAACGAGATCATAAATCTAACCGCTGAAGTGGGCGAGGCCAACCCCTTCGACCAGCAAGAGCAGTTGGCCGACAATGGTCGCCTCGCCTCAGACGAAGCCATTCTGAAAGCAATCGGAATTTCCGTTCGTAATCCTCCACGCCACTTTCGAGGTAGTGGTGTTCTGGTTCGACAAGTCCTGCCTGGCAGCCTTGGTGAGATGCAAGGTATCCAACCAAATGATATTCTCATTGGAATCAACGGAGCCCCAATCAGCAGCGATCAGGACTTCTACCTTCGATTAGTTGCGACTGCGGCTGTCAAAGAAACCCAACTTGAAGTGCACCGAGGAAAGAGAATTTGGAAGAATGTAACCTTCCCTCCGATTCCACGCACTAAAAGTCCCACCGATTAATTCCGAAGTTTTTTCACGATGAGCACCTACGATTCATACGAACCCCAATCAAAGTTTGGTCTTTATGTCATCCTCTCTTTCGTCGCCGCGGCTCTCCTCGGGGCCGGGGTCTATTTTTTAAATTCAGGGGGCGGAGATGAACCCGTGGCGCGGAAAGCTCCGGTGCAGACAGAAGCCGAGCCTGAGCCGGTGGTCGGGAAGCCTGAGCCTATTGACCCTTTTGATGCCGAACCCAAGCCCATGATCCAACCGCTCGATACGGTTATGCCTCCCACTCCGGATCAGATGTTGATCGATGCCGGGATGGGAGCTGCCGAGCTGGATCCCAAGGTTCTGTTGGGGAAGATTGGCCGTTCTTTAGAAATGTCTGACCTTGAAAATGCGACGATGTTGATCGGTCAGAAAGCTCTCGATGAGTCCCACTTGAAAGGGCTTCAAGCTCTCGCTGACAAGGGGGATTTTCGCCTAAGTGCAATGGACCCGGTGGTTGAGATCGGCGAGCTCGAGGCGAATCGCCGTTCGCGTTGGGCCTTGAATTTTCAGGGTGAACAGGGAGCGCGGATTTACTTCGACCTTCTGCGTGGCGAGACTGGAAAATGGGGCGTTGATAAGATTAAGCTCCCCACTGAGGAACCTGCCGGCCGGGCCGTCTTTATTGATTCCCTGGGGATTGCCGATGCCTTTCTAAAGGCTGTTCTCGATCAGGATTTTGACGATGCCAAGTCATTCGTAGATTCGACGATGGTCTCGGATGCCAAGATCGCGGGGCTCTGTATCATCTTCGAAGAAGCAAAGTACCAATTCCGCCCGCAAAAGCCTCTTCGCGCCATGTTTAACCGGGATTTGACCGCCGGGTTTATTGCCCATGTGGAGGATGAGAGCGGAGAAAAAGCGGCCGACTTTGGTCTCAACGTCCAGCGTGCGGCAGCCGACAAACCCTGGCGGGTGACCGAAGTCAACCTGGACTCCCTTCTGGCAGATTATGCCGACCGGGTCGCCGGAGGAGATGTTCACTTTACGCCTCTTGTGAAGAACCCGGCAGGTGGCGACACCTTGATCCTCTACTTTGGTTTTGATGAAGACGGACTCACCCCACGAACCCAGCGCCAGCTTGATATCGTGGCCGGACTTCTTAAAACCGATGCCGGAAAAAAACTCACACTCTCGGGTCACACCGATTCTCTCGGGACCGATCAATACAACGAGAGCCTCTCGGGTCGCCGTGCCGGGGCGGTTCAAAAGTATCTCCTTGGGGTGGGCGTCCCGCCCACCCAGATCATCGCGATGGCCGAGGGTGAAACAAAGCCGCGAGTCCCCAACGCCACCGCCGAAGGAGAGGATAATCCCACTGGTCGCCGCGCCAATCGTCGTACCGAGATCTACTTGGATTTTTAGGGCCTATTTTACCGAAATCAAGTGGCAGCCCCGGAGCCCGGGCTCAATCTCGAACCGAACCGGGAGAAAATTTTCAATCACTTCAATGTTGGTTTTCACGTGATTGGAGGGAGTTGAAGTGTGGATTTTTCCACTTCCCGCAAGAGCCATCGGGAGGAGAAGTTGATCGGCGAGATTTCGGCCCACCACGGCTTCGCTGTGAAGGTAGTTGGTCATCATTTTGGCGACTTCCTGCGCGACTCGATTTGACCCTTTTCCATGAGTGCCAAAAGCGGTGACCCGCTCGGAAACGTTCGCGAAGGTGACTTCGGCAGCCAGGACGTTGCCGGGACAGTCTGAGTTCTCTGGAGCTTCGATGAAGATGGTGTTCTCGGGCCAATCGAGGTGTTTGAGAACAGCTCGTGTTTCACGTTGTGCGACCTCGGGCGGGATATGGGCATTGAGGCAATGAATGCGGCGCTCGATTTCCTCACCGCGTTCCAGAATCTCGATGGGAATGGGTTTCTGATTGCCGGGGATTTCGAAGCGAACGAGGCCTCCTCCGGCTGGCACAAATCCGTAGCGATCGAGAGAGGCCTCGACTGAGATTCCCATTTGCTTAAGGAGGGGGAGATAAACGCGAGTGAGGTAATCCATGGGTGGAGCCATGGGGTTATGAGTTCCGCCTTCGAGAGTGAGGGTGCTGGTTCCGTCCGCCTGCCAAAGAGCGGGGAGAAGGGTTTGAGCGAGAAGAGTCGTACTTCCGGCGGTGCCGATCGCAAAATGATAGTGGCCTGCTTTGATCGTGCCCGGATGAAAGATGATCTCCGTGGAACCCATTTCCGCGCCATCGACGGCGGCGTCGCAGATTTCGGCGGCGGCCTTCACACAAGTGAGATGCTGGCGGGCCAGCCCGGGCTTCGGGCGGGCCCCGCGAATCCGGGCCAGCCGAAACGGCTGTCCGGTGAGCATGGAGAGGGTGAGCGAAGAACGGAGGATTTGGCCTCCGCCATTTTGTCCTGAGAGAGTGAGCATGATATGATGGTAGCCGATAGCTCTCGCTTTCGGTTCTTGGTTTGAGGGGTTCCGAAAGCAGGAGCTTTCGGCTACGGTCGTTATTTTTTTGCTAATCATCCGGAGCCGAGGAATCCTTGATCACGAATCGGGCCGCGAGGTGGGCGACTTGATGGGCGAGTTCGGCTTCTTCGACGCTGGCGAGGACCTGACCGAAATCCTTGTAGGCGTCGGGGGCTTCGTCGATGGGATATTTTCGTCCGTTGAAGAGGATGTCGTGTTGGTCGAATTCCTTGTCGATCGCTGCTTGGTCGAGAGCGCGGGAGGCGGCCTTTCGTCCGAGACGACGGCCGGCCCCGTGGTTGACGGAGTAGCAGCTTTTTTCGGCGCCGGGGAGAGCGGCCATGACGACGGAGCCATCGCGCGGGTTTCCGGGGAGGAGGATGGGGTGTCCGGTCTTGTGGAACGGAGTTTCCTTGAGGGCAAAGTGCCCGGCCGGGAAAGCGCGGGTTGCTCCCTTTCGGTGGACCCATTGAGGCTGATTGTTGACGATTTCTTCCCGGGCGATGTTATGGCTGATGAAGTAGACGAATTCACCTTGGCATCCGGGAAGGACTTCCTGGAAGGCTTCGAGAATGAGTTGATTGATGAGGAGATGGTTCACGGTCGCGAAGTTTGCGCCGAGGGCCATGTCATCGAGATAGGCGTCTCCTTCGGGAGCTCCGAGGGGCGCGTAGACGAGTTTTTTGTCACCGGCAGGATAGGGGATGCCCCACTTTTCAAAGTGGGCTTCGAGGGTTTTGAACTGGTTTTGGGCGAGGTCATGGCCGAAGCCACGCGATCCGCAGTGGGAGAGGAAGGCGATCTTGCCATTCTTGAGGCCGAAGACATCGGCGGCACGTTGGGCGGCGGGGTTCTTCTTGATGGCGACTTTTTCAGCCTCGCCAAAGTGGTTTCCACCACCATAGGAGCCGAGCTGTTGAGCCTTGCCAAGAAAGCGGTCGTGGTAACCGTTGTGGAGCATTTTTGCGAGGCGTTCTTCGAGAGAAGAGACGGTTCCATCGTGTGCGAAGTGAGCAGAGTCCTCGCAGCGGTCCGCCCAGTGAGCGGGGATGCCGAGGGCTTCGCAGACTTCTTTGGATGCGCCCTGGGTCAC
>CAJXVQ010000030.1 GCA_913060685.1 uncultured Verrucomicrobiales bacterium | reverse complement strand
ACGAGATCAGCCTCGGTCTCGTGGGCTCGGAGATGTGTATAAGAGACAGGCGGAGCATAATCTCAGCCGAGGAGATCCCCATCCTCACCTACAACGTCCTCTACCGCTTCAACCATGGCAAGGCCACGAAGATCGGCGCGAAGTGGATCGCCGAACAGAAGCCAGACATCGTCGCGTTGCAGGAACTCAACAATTTTAAGCAGGGAACTTTCGGAAACATCGCAAAGCGATGCGTTGAAAGAGGCGCCGGTTTTCGGAAGGGAAAGTCACGGGTCTCACCGGGCGGCTGCCAGCTCATCGCAATCGCCTTGTCTGCCTCGGCCTTCGTCCAGAAGTATCCAATCGTGTCAAACTGATGCGCGGCAGTATGATTACTCGGCGATGAGCACAAATTACAGGCTGATTTGAAGGGTGTCTTCCAGCTTTTCCAGATCGTCGAGAATCGCGGAGATGAGATGGGAGCCCGTCAGCTTCCGGGAAGCGCTCATGGTTTCCGCAAGACCGGCCCGGGATAAGGCGGGCATGGCTGAATCGAGCACCTGGCGGAGCTGGATGGATAAGACTTTCTCCGGGAGGGTATTGAGGTCGGGCTCACCGAGGGCAGTGACGAAGGTGGTGATGGCAGAGAAGATGGGCAGCCAATCGATCCAGCGCGGGAATCCGCTTGGCTGGGACCAAGTGATGAGGAAGTCCCAGTCGCCCGGCTTGATCCAGAAGATCTTCTCGCGCCCCTCTCTCCGGGAACGGATGTGGCCGGAGTCCTCCATTTCATTGAGCGTGTGCTGAACGGATTTCGAGAAGTAGCCGTTGTCCCGTGCGATGGCTGCGGGGTGGCCGGACTCGTGACTAAGTAACCAGGCAACGATTTCCGCGCGAGCATTCACCCCGAAAAGGGCACGTAGGCAGCACAAGAGATTGGCTGCTCGACTGGGATCAGCGAGACGGCTCATGCCTCGTCGTTCCAAGGGATCGCGCAGAAGCCCGCAGCGCAGGAAGTCGGGATCAGGCTTGTCGAGGACAGGCAGAGCGCTTCCATCAAGATTAACGAAGAGCGGCTCAGGTGCGCCATCCGCAGGCGGAAGATTGGAAAGCGCTTTCCTATTTCTCATCGTAGCCTGCTTGGCAAGTACGCCGCTGATCGCAGCAAGCACGCGTTGATCTGCCCTCTGTAGGATGGCATCTGGTGAGGGCTGATCAGTCATGGTGATTAAAGGGGTGGGACGGCAACCGACTACCCATTATCCAGACTATGCGAAAATCCCTTGGGAAAAAGATCACTCAATCTCTGCGGCCCTTCACGGGCGAGGCACTTTTCGTTCTTCTGGAATTTTCATGATCCGATTTCCCCGACTTTCCCGCATGACTGGGTAACCCCCTTACATCATGTCCATACCAGAATTCGAAGCCCCGGGAATCAAGGAAATCCAGAGACTGCTTCCAGCCTATGAAATCCTGGAACTCATCAACAAAAGTGGCATGAGTGCCGTTTACAGGGGGCGCCAGATTGCCCTCGACCGGGAGGTTGCGATCAAGATCCTCTCTCGTGAATTTGGCGAAGATGCAGAGGTCCGCAGAAGTTTCGACACCGAGGCCAAAGTGATGGCGAAGCTGAGCCACCCGAATTTGGTCAAGGCCTATGATTTCGGGGAAGTGGACGACATGCCCTACATCGTGATGGAGTATGTGAACGGCAATGCGCTCCATTGCTCCACCCAAGGACGCGCCATCGAGCAAATCGAAGCAACCAAGCTGACCCTCGCAATTTGCGAAGGGCTGGCCCATGCACACGAGGCGGATGTCATCCATCGGGATATCAAGCCGGGAAACATGCTGCTGGACACCGGCAAGCACCCCAAGATTGGCGGCTTCGGCCTGTCCGGTGTAGTCCGATCCGACACCCCGGGTTATTCCGCGCCGGAGACTCTCAACCGAACTGACGAAATCGATAAGCGCTCGAACGTTTATTCCATCGGACTCATGCTCTACGAACTTCTCACCGGAGAACTTCCCGGCAGTCCCTTGGTCCCGGCATCCCAAAAATCTGCAGTCGATCGACGCTTCGATTCGATCGTCGACCGTGCCATTCATCCCTCGCCCGATGAGCGCTTTACCGACGCGGGTGCAATGGCAGGTGAAGTCCGCGATCTTCTCGGAAAACTGTCAGAGCCCCAGCGCCCCGTGTTGATGATGGGAAACGCTACGGCAAAACCCCGGCTCGTGGCCCGCAAAAATCCACCAGTTCAGAATCAACTCGTATCCGCGCCCTGCTCTCACGGAGCCTTAGTTCGAAACCTTGTCATCATCGTGGTTCTACTCTGCGCGATCTTCGGCGCCAACAAGACCCTCCAGCGAAAGATCGTCGCGCGCGATAGCCAGAAACCCGAGCAAGTTATCTTCGAGACCCCCAACCTCAACCCCCTCGAGGACCCGACTCTGGATCGTTCGAGGATTGGAGCCACGGATGCGCCAGAGTCCGTGGAAAATAACGAATTCGGATACACGAACAGGGATAACAACCCAAAGATTACTGGTCGTGAGGGATCATCAAAGGTGCTTCATGCTTCATCCGGAAACGAGTGAGGCCAGGCCCGTGATCCATCCCCATTGACACTCAATCATCATGAGAAACAGACGCCAAGACACGCTCCGGGCCATTGTCTTGAGAGCGACATGGCAGCCCTCCTTGTGCCCGGAGAATCCGGTGCGGAGGAACCTGGTCCGGATGATCTGAAGACCTTCGAGATAATCATCGGCGATGCGTTGAAATTCGATAGAGTATTCGCATCCCGTTAAAACTACCCTCGTTCCAAAATGTCCAAGTCTAAATCTTAACGAGATCCCTCACTCCTGATTTAAAGCACTCCTAATTCCCGCCCTTTAACGCGATCCTCTTCTGCAGACGTTCGAGGTAGTCTTTCTCCCATTGCTTGCGACGTTGCCTTTTGAACGCGTTTTCTGCCGCTTTCTTCACCCCGGGGTCATTGAAATTGTCTGCCTTTCCGGGGGTGGCGGCAGTCACCTTCGCGAGGAACAGATGGTCGTTGAAATTGATAATTTCGCTGACCTCGCCAACTGGTGTTTCAAAAACCATATCATGTAATTCGAGGGCGAAAGCCGCCCGATTCTCATTTTTGTCGCCGAAACGCGCTTTCGTCCCGAATTCCTTCGCCACGATGTCATGCGCGACTCCTTCGCGTAGTTTGTTCCGGATCCCTTCCGCGATCTTCTGCGCTCCGATTCCTTTCGGCACGCTCACCATGGTCAAGGTCCGCTGATCCAACTCCCGGAGCACCAGCTCGGGATGATCCTCCCAGAACTTCCGTACGAGGTCATGCGGTGCACCCGGGAACGAGATCTTCCCGGAGAGCTGTTGAACGAGCTCTGACACTGACGGGTGGTTCACTCCTTCTTTTCGCAAAATGCCAAGGAGCTTCCTGTCCAATGTCAGCATGAACTTCAGGAAGGCTTGAAGTTGGGGATTGGGATTTAGTCTCAGAGTTTCCCGAAGGGGCTCCTCCGCCTCGATAAGCTTACCCTGCACCAAGAGGGCCATGCCGAGATTGCTGTGCGCCATCGCAAAGTCCGGAGCCAACTTGATCGCTTTGCGAATGAGTATGGTCGCTTCATCGAGCTTGCTTCGCATGAATAGTACGGAGCCGAGTTTGACATACGCTTCCGCAAAGTCCGGATCCACCTCGATCGCTTTACGATAGGAGTTGATCGCTTTGTCGAGCTTGCCCTGGGCCTCGAGGACAATACCGAGGTTGCTGTGCGCCATCGCGTTGTCCGGATCCAACTCGATTACCTTGCGAAAGGAGGCGATCGCTTGTTCAAATTTTTCCTGCGCACGGAGGGCCGCGCCGAGATTGTTGTGTGCCATCACCAGGCGCGGATCCAATTTGATCGCTTTGCGATGGAGCATGATCGCGTCATCGAGATTGCCTTGCATCTGCAGGGCCGAGCCGAGATTGAAATACGCTAACGCATAGTTCGGATCCACCTCGATCGCTTTACGATGGGAGGCGATCGCATCGACGAGCTTGCCCTGACCGTGGAGGGCATTCCCGAGATTGCTGTGCGCCATCGCAAAGTCCGGATCCAATTCGATTGCTTTGCGATAGGAGGCGATCGCTTCGGCGAGCTTGCCCTGATCGCTGAGGGGATTACCGAGATTGCAGTGCGCCATCGCAAGGTCTGGCTCCAACTCGATCGCTTTGCGATGGGAGGCAATCGCGTCGTCGAGCTTGCCCTGATCGTAGAGGGTATTCCCGAGATTGCTGTGGGCCATCGCCATGTCTGGAGTCAACTCGATCGCTTTGCGATAGGAGGCGATCGCTTCGTCGAGCTTCCCCTGATCCGCGAGGGCCAGGCCGAGATTGTTGTGCACCATCGCGTTGTCCGGATTCAACTTGATCGCTTTACGAAGGTGCCAGATCGCTTCGTCAAGCTTGTCGGGCTTGCCCTGATCGCGGAGGGTATTACCGAGATTGTTGTGCGCTAATGGGAAATCCGGATCCAATTGTACCGCTTTGTGAAGGACCCTGATCGCTTCGACGAACTTGCCCTGATCGTTGAGGATAGCGCCGAGATTGCTGTGCGCCAGCGCGTAATCCGGAGCCAACGTGATCGCTTTGCGAAAGAGCCTGATCGCTTCGACGAACTTGCCCTGGTCGCGGAGGGCAACGCCGAGGCTGTTGTGCGCCACCGCCGAGGCCGGAGCCAACTCGATTATTTCCTGGTAAGTTGCAACCGCCTCGTCGAAGCGGGCACCCTCGCTATAGGCGATGCCCAACTTGCTCAAGGCCTTGATGAGTTCTGCGTGCTGCGCCTCGTCGGACTCTTCGAAGGCGTCGACCTTCTTCCGGGCCTCTTCGATCGCTTTTGCCGCCTCCGGTCGCAAGGGAGGGCGCCCGGGATCCTGGGCGGGAACGAGAAGGGTGGAGAACATCGTCGCGGCGGCGACGAGGATGGGAATGAGGTTCGTTTTCATGAAAATTCCGGGGCAGGCTTGTTGGTTCGATTCGGGGAGTTGGGAGTCTGATTGCAATTTCAATCCTTCCCGTCCCTGGCTTCGGTGATCCGCTTCTTCCTGACTTGGAAATCTGCGGCCTTCTCCTTGTCTCCGAGCCCGGCGTGGATCCTGCCCAGCACGTCGTAGGTCTCCTCCAGATCCGGATGTTCAGCCCGGAGGGCCTTCTCCTGGATCGCGAGGCCGCGCTCCGCGAGCCGTTTGGCCTTATCAAATTTCTTCTGTTGTCCGAGCGACTCCGCATAGGGAACCAGAACACTTGCAATATCCGGATGATCCTTGGGGCGCATCTTTTCCACCCCCGCAAGGGCGCGCACGAAGAGCGGGTCGGCCTCTGCGAAATTTCGTTGATCCCGCAGCACCTTGGCCAAGTTGTTCAGGATGGACGGGTATTCGAATCCCATATGCTTCTTCGAAATCCGGCCCGCTTCGCGAAACAACTTCTCCGCTTCCAGGAGCTCGCACTGCTTCCGCAACACCCGGGCCAGTTTTTCGAGAATCGTGCCCGCACCCATGCTGTCTCTGCCGCTCAGCTCAACTTCGATTTCGAGCGCCTGGAGGCATTCCCGTTCTGCCGCGTCCAACCTGTCCTGCTCCCTGAGGGCACTGGCGAGATAGCTCCGAATCATTGCAACCTCGGAACTCTTTTCGCCCGTCGCAGCGATCATCATGGCGAGCACCTCTCGATACTGCCTTTCGGAATCGCCATACCTACCCTGTCCAGACAATGCGTGGCCAAGGTGAATCTGAGAGGTCGCGGCCTCGGTGCTATTCTCGCCCTTCGCTTTCTTAGAGATTGCCAAGGCCCGTCGAAGCATCTTCTCGGCCTCCTGAAAATTGGCTAACTCAGTGAGGACCACGCCCAGATTATTTAGGGAAGTAGCAATCATCTCATGGTCTGCAGCAAGCTGCTCCTCACGGATCTCAAGCGCTTCCCGGAGGAACGTTTCAGCATCCGTAAATTTTCTTTGTTCCTTGAGAGCGAGAGATAGCCAGTTGAGAGCGGTCGCAACCTTGATGTCTTTTTCACCATGAAGAGTTCTGAGTAAATCCACCAGGGCGCGCAACTCCACCTCCGCTTTATCATGCTTGGCCTGCTTGGTGAGAAGAACTGACAAGTGGTGCCTGACCTGCGCCAGCAAGGAAACCCCCTGTCCCTTCGCTGCGATCAGAATTGCGATGACCTTCCGCAGTTCGATCTCAGCCTCGGAGAATTTTTCCTGATCGTTCAAGGTCGCGGCGAGCACCCGTAAGGCGTTAACCACCATAGGTGGATTGGGCCTGGGTCTATCATTCAGAACCACGAGTGCTTCTCGTATCCACCGCTCCGCCTCCACAAACTCGCCCGCAATCCTCAACATCACACCCAGCTCCATCAGAGTTGTCGGCAGAACGCTTTCGAACTCCGGACGCTTCTTGAAAATGTCGATGGCCTCTTCATAGTATCGCTTCGCCTCTGGAACCATCTTCTGACCTCTCAGCGCACGCGCCAGCCAGAGCTTGGTCGCGCCTTGGGTGGGATGCCCGGCCCCCAATTGGTTTTCCTGGACGACCAGCGCTTCCTTCAGGAATTCCCCGGCATTCGCAAATCTTGCCAGCTGAATGCTCGTTTGTCCCAATTTCATGAGATCGTTCACGAGTGCAGGATAATCGGGACCAATCAGTTTTTTACGTAGTTCAATCAACTGACGCAGGATTGGTTCCGAATCAACAAACTTCCCTTGCATGGTCAGGACCGTGGCCAGAAGGTCCATAACCTCCACCATCTTTGGGCTTACCTGGCCTCCTGCCTTCTCCAGATTCCCGATCGCTGTTTGCAGATTGGTTTCCGCTTCAGGATACTCCTTCTGCTCGGCCAAGACCACCCCGAGGCGATGGAGAAGATTGAATTTCAGGGACGGGATGGGATTCAACTTCAGGCCCTCGCGAAACAAGGCCTCGGCCTCCTTCGGATTCCCCTCACGCGAGGCAAGCGTCCCCCGCGCAATGAGAGCCCCCACCAATTCGTTTTCACTTCCGGGGAGTTTCCTAAGAATATCGACGGCCTCCTGGAAATGCCCTCTCGCCTCCGCAAGTTGGCCCTGCTCTCTCATTGCCGAGCCTAGCGAGGACAGAACGTTAGCGATCATGACCTTGTTTTCAGGCTGATCTCTTCGACACAGTTTCAGGGCTTCCCGGGAGAGATTCTCCGACTCCTTGAGCTTGCCCAAAGTTCCGGTGATCTTGGTAAGGCCGAACAGGTCAGCAACCAACCCTGGGTAGTCGGGACCCAGCAACGCTTTGCGAACCTGAATGAGTTCACGTAAGATGGGTTCCACTCTGGCAGAAATTTCCTGTGGATAAAGGATTGCCACATTGATCAGGAGAGACGCCTCCAGGACGGGGTGGGCTTCCTTGTGAAGCCGGCGGGCCATCCCGAGACTCTCGGTGGCCAGCTTCTCCGCTTCGTCAAGGTTGCCGGCCTTCATCGCCACGGTGGCGAGGTTGGTGAGGCAGAGAACAATCTTATCGTGGTCGGGGCCGAGCGACTGGCGTCCCAGAGCCAGAGCTCTCTCTAAAAACGGCTCAGCCTCGGCATTCCCCTCCGGCCCGGCGAGAGCCATCCCGAGATTGAGGAGGGGGTCCAACAACTTGAGATCTTTGTGACCGTGGAGTTTTTCAGCAAGGGTAAGCACCTCGCGAAACGAATCGAGGGTTTCTTCTTCCTCCGACCGGTAGATCTCTTCCAATTGGAGCACGCGGTCGGACATCTCTTGAGCCTCGTTCACGTTTCCTTGATCGAGAATAATCCGTCTCAATAGATCGACGGATTGAATCGAATCACAGCTATGGGGAAAGATCTCCCGGAGGAGTTTTTCAGCGTCACCGAAACGCCCCTGCGACGCGCGGAGCTTCGCCAGACTCAGCTGTGGCACTGGATAGTCATCCGGGCTCAACTTAATTGCAGCTTCCAATTCTCCGACTGCCTCCTTGATCTGTTTTCTGTTTTGGAGAATGAGCGCCCGCTTCTCATGGGTGGCCACTTGAAAAGCCACCGGATCCTTGGGGTCAGGTTTGGGCAACTCCGGAATCGGACGTCCAGGGTTGCCCATGGGAATTTTAGCAAGGCGCCTGCGTTTGAGCAGGAAACTTTTTGGATGCCGTTGCTCCAGATTGCTCAACAACCGCAGCGCCTCGGGCAGGTCTCCCCGACTCCTGGCCAAGTTCATGGGGTGAAAATCAGGATCAATCGAAGCCTGATCGATGGGATTGTCTTTCAGGGCCATAGGGTGCCCCAGGTCCACTCCTCCCTCCGCAAGGGCCTCGATCTCCCTCGCCAGGGCAACAACTGGAGCGAGGTGAATCTTGGTCTGGCTTCCTGTCGCCGATATCCCACCTGTGAAGGCTACGAGTCGCCCCTCCCGGTCGATCGCAAAACATCCCGGTCCGAGGGCCATCCTCTGCGCCCTTGAGAGACCCGCCCCGAGACTCAGGACTCTGACGAACCGGGGCTCGCTCAGATTCGCGGTCATGTCGCTGCGCTTTGCCAATATCGGCCCGATGACGGGAGGAACCTTCGTTCGCCACTGGTCGCGCGGCACCAGGGCGACAGTCTCGCCGATTTCCGGTTCATCGGGTGCCAGCCGCAACCAGGTCTTGGGACGGTGCTCGATTTTCACAAGTGCCAACTCCTGCTCCGGAAACACCCCAAGGATCTTCCCGAACTTCGGATTTTTCCCTCCCGACACCAAGACTTCGGGCCTGTTCTTACCCATGAGCCCCTGAAGGTGCACCAGAGCCAGTCCATCCTCCGAGATGAAAGCCCCTATCCCTCCCCAAGTCCCGTCATCCACGGAGACAACCGCCTCGCGTGTTCCGGCAGCCAGGACTGCCAGATCGTTATTGGTTACCCCGGCGTCCTTCTCATCAGCAGCGGAAAGACCGAGGAACAGCGCCATCATGGCGAAAAAGGTAAGAACGAGGGTTTTGGGTTTCATTGGTTTGCTTTGGGTGGAGTTCAGGGAAAAATCTTTATTCATGGCTGCTACGGGGTCGGAGGCAAGCCGGCACGTCACCAGCCATCTCTCAGTATATGCGAAAAATCATCCGCAAAGGGATCAGAAAATATCAAAGGTTTGCCCACAGGTTGTCTGGGAAAGAGTGGGGAGCGGACCTCTACTCCTTGACCTTTACTCCGTCCTTGTAGAGGGCTTGCTTCGTCACCTCGCCTTCCTCGTTCCACTCGACCAACAAACCATCTGGTTTCCCGTCTTTAAAAGTGCATTCCAGCTTCATCTGCCCGTTATCGTACCAGAAGTTACCAAGCCCCTCCATCTCCCCGTCCTTGAAATTGTTTTGCGCCTCTTTTTTCCCGTTCTTGTGCCATCCAGCCTCAAGGCCTTCCAGCTTCCCGTCCTTGTAGGTCGTTCTCAATGACATCTGCCCGTTGTCGTGCCAACGGGTTTCCAGCCCCTCCTTTTTCCCGTCCTTGTATGTGGTTCTCAACGACATCTGCCTGTTGTTGTGCCACTGGGTTTCCAGTCCCTCCTTCTTCCCGCCCATGAAGTGGTGTTGCGTCGCCTTCTCCCCGTTATTATGCCAGTGGCTACATGGTCCCTCCTTCTTTCCATTTTCATATAAACTCTCAGCCTGCTTCGTCCCGCTCTCGTACCAACGGGTAAGCAGCCCATCCAATATCCCGCCCCTGTAGGTGCCTTCCGCTGACTTCTTCCCATTTTCGTACCATTGGGTCATCACCCCCTCCAACTTGTCTCCCTTAAAGGTAGCTTCCTGCTGCTGCTTCCCATTGTCGTACCACTGATAATGTAGTCCTTCCCGCTTCCCTCCCACATGTGTGCCTTCAGCTGACTTCGTCCCGTTCTTGTGCCTTAAGGTCGTCAGTCCCTCCAGCTTCCCGTCCTTGTAGGTCCCTTTCAGCATCTCATTCCCACTGTCGTACCACTGAGTAAATGGCCCCTCCATTATCCCGTTTTTATATGAACCCACCTTCTTCCTCGTCCCGTTCTCGTACCACTGGGTAAACAATCCCTCCGGGTTCCCGTCCTTGAAAGTCTGCTGCTCCTTCTTCTGCCCGATCTCATCCCAGACGATCGTGGGCCCATCCTGCTTCCCGCCCCTATAGTGGAAAAGCAGAGCCACATTGCCGTTAACGTGAAATTTCTTTATCCAGCCTGTGTATGGCTTTGCTTCGCCTTTTTGGTAGCTCAACACCCCACCCTCCGAACCGCGCTCCTCAAGATCTCTCACTGCCTCCTTGAGGATCTTTTCAAGAACCTCGGGATTGTCCAAATTGGGGACCTCGTCTGCGAAAAGCGAGTTGGTGGCAGCGAGGACTATTACGGTGATGAGAGCAAGGGCGTGTTTCATGTGAGAAGTGAGGGAGCTGATTGTTTTCATAATGGACAGAAGCAGGAGACCGGAACTTCACCAGTCAGACAGGATATGCGGAAAATCACCGCAAAAAGGATCATAAAATATCTATCGAATGCGGGTGACGGGACTGATGGCAAGGAGCAACCCGCGAAGGTTGGATCAAGACAACGAGGAGAGATGTCAAAGTTTTCAAATTTATGAGTTTTAGAGGCATTGGAATTGGCCCTACTCGGCATTCGGAGCTTCGGCAGGTTCAACCAGGGCACCTTCCTTGATCCGCTCCAGCAGACGTTCCAAATAGCTCTTCTTCCAGTTCTCCCGGCTCTGCTTCGTGAACGCTTTCTCGGCAGCCTCCTTCACCCCGGGACTGTCGAAATCATCCGCCTTCCTGGGGGTGGAGGCATCCACTTTCGCAAAGTAGAGATAGCCGGAGGCATTGATAATTTCGCTGATCTCACCAACCGGAGTTTCAAAAGCCATGTCCCGTAATTCGGGACCGTAGTCTTCCCGCTTCCGATCATTATGTTTCGGAAATTTTGCCATTTCGCCGAATTCCCTCGCCACGATGTCCATAGCGACTCCTTCGCTCAATTTATTCCGGATCCCCTCCGCGATCTCCTGAGCTCCGTCTCCCTCGGGCACCATCACCACTGTCAAACTCCGCTGCTCCAACTCCCGGAGCACTGTCTCGCGGTGATCCTTCCAGATCTTTCGCAAGAGGTCTTGCCGGATAGGCAGGAACGGGACCTTCAACAAAATTTGTTGAAGGAGCTCTGATACTAACGGGTGGCCCACTCCGTGTTTTTGCAGAACGACAAGAAGCTTCCGGTCCAATGTCAGCGTGAGTTCCAAGTCAGCTTTCAAGGGAGGATCGGGGTTTAATCTCAGACATTCCCGAAGAGGCTTCTCAGCCTCGATGAGTTTCCTCTGGGCCATCAGGGCAACGCCGAGACTGCGGTGGGCTATCAACAAGTCGGGATCCAATTCGATCGCTTCGCGATAGGAGGCGATCGCTTCGTCGAGATCGCCTCGCTGGTGCAGGCTCCAGCCAAGATTTGAATGCCCTAACGCGAAGTCCGGATTCAATTCAATCGATTTGCGAAAAGAGATGATCGCTTCGTCGAGATTGCCTTGCATATCCAGGGCCCTACCGAGATCGAAATACGCTCTTGCGAAAGAGAGATCCAACTCGATCGCTTTACGATAGGAGGTGATTGCCTCTTCGAGGTTATCCTGTTCAACGAGCGCCAGACCGAGGTAGAGGTGGACTTCCGCCAAGCCCGGATCCAACTCGATCGCTATGCGAAAGGAGGTGATCGCTTTGTCGAGTTCGCCCTGATTGGCGAAGGCCAAGCCGAGGTTGTAATGGGCTAACATCAAATCTGGATCCAACTTGATCGCGGTGCGAAAGGAGGCGATCGCGCCCTCGAGATCACATTGTTTGACGAGCATCAGGCCAAGGGCGAGGTGGACTTCCTCCAAGTCCGGATCCAACTTAATCGCACTGCGATAGGAGTTGATCGCTTCCTCAAAATCGCCCTGGTTGGCGAAGACCAAGCCGAGGTTACAATGGGCAAAAACAGAATCTGGATCCAACTTGATCGCGGTGCGAAAGGAGGCGATCGCTTCGTCGACCTCCCCTTGATCATCGAGGGCAATGCCGAGACTGTTGTGTGCACTGGCGAATTCCGGATCGAACTTGATAGCCTCGCGATGGGAAGCAATCGCATCGGCAGTCTTCCCCTGCCACCCGAGGACAATGCCGAGTCTGTTGTGCGCCATGGCATAGTCCGGATCCAACTCAATCGCCTTACGAAAAGAGGCGATCGCTTTTTCGATTTCACCCAGATCATGGAGGACCATGCCGAGATCACAGTGCAACGTCGCCATATCCGGCTTGAGTTCGATGGCTCTTTGAAGGCACGCAACGGCCTCTTCCAGACGTCCACCACTCCGAAGGGCATGCCCAAGACTGCTCGACGCCCCAGCCGCATCGGGGCGAATCGCCATCGCTGTCCTCAGAAACCCTATTCTCTCATCGAATTCAAATCTATGTTTGATGCCTCTGTTGGAGTCTCCAAACCGAATCGGCAGGCTGTCTTCTCGGGAGGCGGAGCCTGATGAAGCAGCGGAAGTTTCGAGGAAATTCCCAAGAGTATTCCCAAGAGTAAAGTTGGCCCAGAAGCTCTCGGGGTGCTCCCGTTGCGCCCAGCGAAACAACTGCTCGGCCTTCTCTAGAGCATCTGCAGCGAGCAGAGCCTGGGCGAGGGAGAGAATCGTCATGATCTCTTGTCGACTGACTTCCTCCTCCGACGCCAGTTGCTCGAGTGTTGATCGGTCTTTCTCATCGATCGCTCTGAACAATCTTTGACGCCACGGATCCGAATCGATGGAAATGACAATCGAGGTCAGCTTCCCGGCCTCAAATATGGTCTTAGAATCAACCAGGGTCTTGGCCTTCAGCCAGCCCGCCCATTCGCGCATCCCGTTCAGGATTCTGCCACGCACCGCGTCCCGCCGTGGCTCGAGCCACGCAACCGTCTCGGCATGCGGTCGGTTGATCGGGTCGCTGCCATGCTTCTCGAATGCTTCGGCGATTCCCTTTTCCACCTCTGCGGGTAACTGAAAAACTCCCGACCCCATCCAAGTCATCCGGGCCTCCTCAATGCCAAGAATCAATGCCCGATCACGCACTTCGGAGTTTACCATTTCCATGATCCGATCACGTCTTTCCAACACCTCCTCGCCGGACTCCTCAAAGCCTACCAGATTCTCGAGCTGCGTCACGAGGTTGAGAACTTGGCGGAAGTGTGAGTCGTCATCGTAGTCCGCGGCCGCGTTCTGCTCCATAAGTTGCTCGATTTGGGAGATCAAAGTGGAGGCCTTGCCTTCGACCAAGGCCAGGCGTTCGCTTTGCTTCACGGTCGCGTTCAGCCAGACACCTCCCGCCACCGCCAATCCAATGAACAAGGCCACTGCCGCGGCCGCACTACTCAGCAAGCTACGCCGGTTCCGCCGCACAAATTTCTTCAGCCGGTATCCCGCCGAGGGAGGACCGGCCGAGACCGGTTCGTCGCGGAGGTGCCGCTCGAGATCCTGGGCCAGCGCGTTCGCGGTTTCGTAGCGACGCTCTCTTTCTTTCTCCAAGGCCTTCATCACGATCCAGTCGAGATCGCCTTGTAAGGCGCTGCGATTGGCGGAGAGGCTCACGGGTTCTCCCTGGGAAATTGTGCTGACGCGGGTGCTTGGCTTCGGAGGCGTCTCCTCGCGGATCAGGCGCTGCATTTCGCCGTAGGCAGCGCTGCGGAGTTGCTCCCCGTCCAGTGGAGTTGTCCCCGTGAGTAATTCGTAGAGAACCACCCCGAGCGAGTAGATGTCACTGCGGGTGTCGATATCGAGCGCATTGAGCTCGGCCTGCTCCGGACTCATGTATTGCGGAGTGCCAATCATGCGACCAAGCTGGGTGAAGACCGTCTTCTCAGTGAGCTCCATGCTGATGGCCTTGGCGATTCCAAAGTCGATCACCTTCACCACCGGCTTTCCGTCATGTGGCGAGACCATGATGTTGGCCGGTTTGAGGTCGCGGTGGATGATGCCTTTCTGGTGCGCGTGCTGAACCGCCGCGCACACGTCGGCGAAAAGGGCGAGGCGTGCCTTGGTATCGAGATCCTTATTCTTGCAGTATTCGGTGAGCGGCACGCCTTTCACCAGTTCCATCACAAAGTAGGGCCGACCGCCTTCAGTAGTTCCGGCGTCGTACACCTTCGCAATATTGGGATGATCCATTAGAGCCAGCGCCTGGCGCTCGGCTTCGAAGCGCGCGATGACTTCCTTGGAATCCATCCCCGCCTTGATCACCTTGAGCGCCACTCGCCGTTTCACCGGCTCGGTCTGCTCTGCCATGTAAACCGTGCCGAAGCCGCCCTCCCCGATCTGTTGCAGAAGCTTGTAGCGCCCAATCAAGTCACCCTCTTTCTCGCCCGGAACCACGTTCCAGACCGGATCAACCAGCGTGTCCATGAATCCGGCATCCGCCGCCCCGTGGGCGGAGAGCAACGATTCGATCTCACCCCGCAAGGCCTCATTGTCTCCGCAGGCCTCGTCAAGATAAGCCGCGCGGGCCTGCGGATCGTCGATCTCCAAGGCTCGTTCTAGGATGGCTTCCGGAGAGTGATCTTCTTTCATCGTTGGTGGGTGGTCGAAGGCAGACTGGAACTTCACCAGCTGTCTGTCAGTCTATGCGCAAAATCATCCGCAAAGAGATCAGAAATGATCTGCGACTTTTACAAAGACGATGGAAAGCCCACTCGCTCTTCGCTTGGAAGACACCTTAATTGTTAGCAGAAACCGCGAAACAAGACGAGCGCATGGAGTTGAATCGCCATCGCCCTTCACAGCTTCAATAGAAAGAACCCGACAGAAGAGAGATCGGCACCGGGACAAAATTGCGCTATGAGTGCAGACATGCTCAAGGCCATCTGCCATTTCCTTCCAGCCCTGTTTATTTCGACAAGCTTGCTCAAGGCTGAATCAGAAATCAAAAACGTCCTTCTCATCGTCTCCGATGATCTGAAAGCAAGCGCCCTTGGCTGCTACGGCAATGAAATTTGCAAAACACCCAATCTGGATCGCCTTGCTGCCCGGGGAATGGTTTTCCAACGAGCCTACTGCCAGGGAACCTGGTGTGCTCCATCGCGACTTTCATTCATGCATAGCCGATATGAAGGCCGCGCAGGCAAAAATATGGGCGCTCACTTTCGAGATCACGGATTGCATAGCGCAAGAGTCGGCAAAATTTACCACATGCGGGTTCCCGGTGATATCATCGCCGGGACCGATGGGCAGGATATCCCCTCCAGCTGGGACGAAAAATTCAACACCCGGGGTCTCGAAGCCCACACCCCGGGAGACTACGCCTGCCTCAACCTCAATATCTTCACCAAGGAACTGGACAACCGCCAGTCAACCAAGATGCCTCACCGCATGTTCGTTTCAGTCGAGTATCAAGGTGATGGCTCGGATCAGCCAGATTGGAAAGCGGCCGACAAAACCGTCGCGCTTCTTCAAGAACATCAGAGCAAGCCTTTCTTTATCGCAACCGGATTTGTGAGACCTCACTACCCCAGCGTGGCTCCGAAACAGTATTTTGCGAAATACCCCTTCGCAGACATGCCACTTCCCAAGGTTCCGGCCAACGACCTCGACGACATCCCGAAACCCGGACTGGGACAGACTCTGAGCCAGAATAGCGGCATCTCCAAATGGCCCGCCAATCAGAAACGGATGTGGTCCGCATACTATGCCACGGTGACTTACATGGATGAACAACTCGGCAAGGTTCTCGATCAATTGGACCGACTCAAACTCACCGACTCTACGGCCATCGTATTCATCAGCGATCACGGCTACCATCTCGGAGAACATCACTTCTGGCAGAAAAGCAATCTGCACGTAGAAGTCACCCGCGTCCCCATGATCATCGCCGCCCCCGGAATGACACCGGGTTTCAGTCAATCAGCAACTGAACTCATGGACATCTACCCCACCCTCTGCTCACTCCTGAAACTCCCCACACCAAAGAGCGTGCAGGGGAGAAATCTTGTTCCAGTCCTTCAAAATCCGAAGACCAAGGTTCGGTCCGCGGCCCTATCTCTGGTTCGAGGAAGCCACTGCCTTCGCGGAGATCGGTGGGCCTATATGCGTTACCGAAGTGGAGAGGAAGAACTCTACGACATGCAAAACGATCCCCATCAATTTGCCAATCTTGCATCCAGCGAAGAACACGAAGACGTTCGGCTTAAAATGCACGAACAGCTAAAAACGCGACTCAAGGAGATCAAGTGAGCCCGTCCAGCGGGGTCGTCCCCGTGAGCAGTTCGCAGAGGACCACGCCGAGTGAATCGATATCGCTGCGGGTGTCCAGATCCAGCGCGTTGGGTTCGGCCTGCCCGGGGCTCATGTATTGCGGAGTTCCCATCATGTGGCCGGGTTGGGTGAAGACCGTCTTATCGGTGAGTTCCATGCTGATGGCCTTCGCGATTCCAAAGTCGATCACCTTGATGACCGGCTTCCCGTCATGCGGTGGACGATTCCTTCTGGTGCACATGCTGCACCGCCGCGCATACGTCGGAGAAAAGAGCCAGTCGGGCCTTGGTATCGAAATGTGCGATGACCTCCTTGGAATCCATCCCTGCCTTAATCACCTTCAGCACGACCCGGCACTTCACCGGCTCGGCCTGATCGCGGAGCTTGTAGCGGCCGATCGAATCGCCTTCTTGCTCACTCGGAATTTCGCTCAATACCGGATCAGCGAGCGTGTCCATGAAGTCAGCATCCGCCGCCCCGTGGGCGCCGAGCAGCGATTCTATCTCACCCCGCAAGACCTCATTGTCTCCGCAGGCCTCGTCAAGATAAGCCCCGCGGGCCCGTGGGACGGGCAGGAGGCCGCGATGATCGGTTCTGGGTTTCTGGGTTGCCGTGTGGCGGTGGATCTGGGACAGTCGGAGCCCTATGAAAGTGAAATTAATCACACGAATCCTCGTCATTTTCGGATCCCTGATGATCCTGGCGGACCTCGCGAATTTCTTCCCGGAAAAAGCGGGAACCTACGCGGTGGCAGGGGCAATCCTCGTCGCCGCGGGGATTTTGGTGCGTGCCGATAATTAGCTCTCTTCACGCAGTCCCCCTTCTTACCCCTCTCCGGGAGTTTCAGCGACGCACCAAGCTCCCCACCTCAAAAAAATCTCTGAAGCACCATTCACCTCGGTTCCCCTGGTCCTACCTCTCCCGCTGTGATTCGCTGATCGGATGCACGACCAACGGATGCTATCATGATGGTCAGATGAAGAACGATCCAAAAACCTCCGGGCAAGACACCTCAAGTTTCTGGACATTCCCCAACGTACTCTGCCTTGCCCGGTTCATGGGATCATTTGTCCTGCTGCCAATCGCCCTGGCGGACATGCCGTATTGGTTTGTGAGTGTCTATTTATTGCTCGTCACTTCCGACCTCGTAGATGGCCCCATCGCACGCAAGTTCCATCAGCGTAGCAATACCGGGGCCCGCTTGGACACCGTTGCCGATGTCACCTTGAATGCCTGCTTGCTGGCAGGAGTCGCGATCCTCTGTTCGAAGACTTTGCAACATGAACTCCTCTTCGTGGGTTTGGTGATCGGAAGCTATGGCCTCTCGCAGGCATTCGGGTTCTGGAAGTTTCGCAAGCTCCTTTCATACCACACCTACGCTGCCAAGCTCTCCCAGTGGCTTGCCATGCTGGCAGCAATCAGTCTCATCCTCGACTGGTCCGTCTGGCCGCTTCGAGTCGCGTGCATCGTAGCCATCCTCGGCAATCTCGAAGCCATCGCCATCACCGCAGCCCTACAAAAGTGGCAAACCGACGTGCTCTCATTCTTTCGCATCTCATCGAGACCTTAAAATATCACTTCATCGAAGATCAGAAATCGATCATCAATCGGTCACGTGAACTTGGACAAGGCGAACGGCGGTCGCTCGTGACAGGCGGTTTCAAAAAACCGCGGCATTCTACCGGAGCTCTATTCCAGCTTCGATCAGATTATTAAATCGATCAACCGGCTCCCGGGCACTCCAGGCAATCCCGCGTAGTAAGAGCACGCGGAAGAGCGGATCATCAAAGGTCCAGGAATAGTGTCCCGGGATGGAGACGAAGATCCGCCCTTGCTTCTTGCCCTCAGGAGAGAGCGTCCAGAAGAGAGGATGCGTGCCGCCGTCCTCTTCACCGGTTGCCAGCGTGTGCAAACGAGAGGTATCGCCAACGAGACTCCAATAGCTTTCATCATGAAATCGCGTCTTCTCAAATCCCCGGGTAACAGGATGCGTCGAATCAACCGTGAAGGTAAGATCGATGATACCGTGTCGATACTTCGTTTGCTTGGAGTTGCTGGCGAGCCCAACAATATCCGCCAAGGCAGGAGCATGATCTCCCGCTTCACAAGCCCAGTGAATGAAGACAGCGCCGCCACCGCGGCTCACGAATTTCTTAAGCTCTGCTGATCGCTCAGGGGACCAGTTTCCTCGTTTAAAAAAGACAAGCACGTCCGCCTCCGCCCACTGAAGCCGTGACGGCCATTCCCACGCCGTAGCCACCCCGGTGTCAGCAGCCATGGCGAAAAGTTGGCTCCACACATGCTGCCAACGCGGATAGTCATGTTCACCAACCCCGTGATCCTTCTTGCCAGCGACCAGCACAAGCTTGATTGGACGAGTCGCCTTGGGAGGATTCGGTGCTCCCGCCAGCACCGCGTCCAACTCCGCCCGCGAACGAGGCGGTAGTGCTTGTCCGACACCATCCCGCGGAAGCAAAGGATAGTCACGCATGACCGGTGGCTCATGGAGCAGGTAGGTCATGAGATCTCGAACCTCGTCAGCTGTCAGGGCATCGAGAAGGCCCACAGGCATGAGGGATTGGGCCTGAGGACGAGCCGCCTTGATCTCATCCCTGGTCACCACTTTGACAACATTCGGCCCCAGTCCAAGTCGGACCGAACCATCTGCTTGGTCCACCGGAACTCCGATCATTGTCTCACCGGATACCAGTTCGATCGCCTGTGTTGGGTAGTCAGGATTGATCATGGCAGAAGGCTCGCGGACATCCTTCATGACAGAATGATAATCCTTGAACGCCAGCTGGGAAAGATCGGGCCCAATGTGCGTCCCCTCACCTCCGCGCTGATGACACGATGAACAAAGCGCCTTCCGGCCAAAGAAGATCTCTTTGCCACGCGCCCAGTTGCCTCCCTGGATTTCCGGGCGAGAAGGAATCAATTCAATGGCCGCCTCGCCGGGTGTTGCCCAGGGTTGAATCAATCGGCGCAAGGGAAGGGTTCGGGGTCGTCGATCTTCCGAGGTCGACCAAGTTACGGTGAAATCAGGAACAACTTTGCCGTCCACCTTCAGTATGAGCTTCATCGGCACCCAGGCTTTCTGCGATGCTAAGACAACATTCACATCGTGCGTTACGTGACCACGCGAAGAGACGTGCTGCTTTCCTCCTACCTCCACGGCGAACGGATGAGAAGTCGACGCGAAGGACAAGGTCATCGTCTCAGTCGGATATTGATAGTCCAGCTGCGCCCCTTTCTGAACTTTCGGGTGAAGCATCTGCCAAACATCCAACTGGGCCTCCAGGGTGAGAGTTCCTCGACCTCCCAACTTCCCATAGAAGTCCTCATGAGAACTGCTCGCCCGAGTCAACTCTCGTGACACCGCGAGGTCGACATGAGGCAACCACTGCACAAGCGCCGGCCCTTCCGCTTCTTGCCAGGTCGCCACCACACCATCCGCATTGGCCTGCAACGCATAGGGAGAAGCCGCAATCCCGAACCAAGTCTGTTCAGGAACCGGCTCGGTGCCTAGAGTGTATTCGTTGGACAAAGGAGTCACCTGCTGACTCATCACACGAACGGGCTTCCTGCCTTCGGCCACTTGCCGCTTCACCACCTCGTAGGGAGGCCGCATCGTTTCAAACTGATCACCGGCCCGCGCATTCGGACTCGCCTCAATCCTTGGTTCATCAAGGTGAAAGCCCGCTGGCAAATCTCGATCAAAAGCCACGCGCACCCGACCCGGCCCATCCCGCCAAGTCATCACCGGCTGAGGCGTGTCCGCAGCATCATACACGACCCGCCATATCTGCCCTTTCCCCTTGGGCCCCGTTCCCCAATCAGGATCTCCCGAGTGCGAACAGATCCGCAATTCGCCATGAGGACTGACACAGACATCAATCGCGAGCATTCCCATGCACGCGAGGAGTTCATTCCGGGCAACATACCCGGCCTCCGTCTTCACCAGTTTTGTCCGATAGAGCTTCCCTCGGGATTCTCCAATCACCAAGGCATCCCCACGCCACCAATCAGGCCCAAAAACCGGCCCGCCATTCACTGGTTCGTTGAAATTCATGCCACAAGTGGACTGATGTTGCGGGCCGTAGTCGAAGACACTCGGCTCATCGATGACATTCGGCAGGTGCTTGGGGTGCCGGGGCGGAAAACCGTAATGACGTCCTTTCTGAATATGCAGCAGCTCGTCAAAGGGATTTCCGTTAGGCAGCCAGGTGGCGCCCTCTTGATCCGTGCAGAAGAGGTCGCCCAACTGATTGAAACGAAGCGCAATCGGCCAGCGGATTCCCGTGCAAATTTTCTCGCGGGACTGAAAGTCAGGCGCAATACGTAGAATACTCCCCCGTTCACTGCTAAGATCATTCTGCGCCGTCCCCGTCTCTTCGATCTCGTAAGCGTCATTGTATAGCCGAACTCCAAGACCAAACCAAATCGAACCATCAAGTGGATTCATCGTCAGGCCAGTGACATCCACCCCGGCACGGGCAGGCGGCCACCCCTCTGCCAAGGTCTTCACAACCTCGGCACGATCATCGCCATCTTGGTCGGCGATCATGAGAATTTTGCCCTTTGCCGCAAGGAAGACCGCGTTTCCGTGAGGACTCCCTTTCGGAGCCAGGTCCATTCCGATCTGTCCCGTGATCTTGCCCTGACTCTCCCAGAACAACTCCACATGATCCTCCGCACCATCGCCGTCGGTATCACTCAGAAGAAAGAGATCTCCTGCGTAGCCAAGCGCCACCAATTTCCCGTCGTGCCGATACAGGACATTGTTGCAGTTGGGAAGATCTACCGGTAATGGAACCGCGCTGATACCAGGAAGCAAGGGGTGAAAGAGACCATCCGCTTCAGCACAAAGGGGGGCTTTCATCAGAAAGAAAGCAATGAGTAGTCCAAGAGCCGCACGCATCCGCACATTCAATCAGGAGAAGAGTTGATCGTCCAACAAGGAACGTTCGCGATCCAGCATGTGAATTGCCTGACTCTTCATGCTTTCCTATCGCTAACGTCCCGGGCAGAGCAGCTTCACATTGTCCTCGTCAGGACAGACCATCAAGGTTGGGGTGCCCTCCTCTACCCCCCGCCCCCGTCAACGACGCCCTCTAGCACCCCATTCAAAAAGCAAATTCGCAGTCGGACCGTAGCCTGCGGGGACAGATACATCGCCTTGAGCATAGTCTTCTGGGATACCTACTCGAAAAGGATACTCCAGCCCTGAAATAGTTCGGAACGAGAGTGGCGTAAAGAGCGTGCTGAAGAAGATCGACCGCAGACAGAGGAAGGAGGGGTCTTGCGCTGACCGCGCGCGACACGAGGTTCGGACGAAAGACTTGGCGACCTGACAGGGTAGCCTTCACTCCACCCACTCACTCCGATCCCTTTGATCGCTGGAGAAGTGGGGCTACCGATTGTCATGAATCCCTCTCCCGCTGTCCTCCTCCTCATCGTCCCACTCGCGGTCGCCGCACCCGAGCCCTTTGACCGCCTGACCTTCCACGCACCACCGAAGCCCCTGTCCGGAAAAGCCGTGACCGAAGACTGGCCCCGCTTCCTGGGTCCGCGCCATGACCTTCATTCCAAGGAGACCCGGCTCCTAAAGTCCCTACCAACTGCGGGCCCAAAGATGGTGTGGGAGGTGTCCCGGGGAGGCGGCCATGCTCCACCTGTCGTCTCAGGCGATCGCCTCGTGATGATCCATACCCTGGAGGGGCGCGAGGTGATCGAATGCCTTCACCCCGAAACCGGCCGTCGTCACTGGAAGTTCGACTACCCGGTCACCTTGAGAACGAGCTACGGCACCAAGGATGCTCCGCGCTCTGGACCCGTAATCGACGGCGATCTGGTCTTCTCAGTCGGAGTGCGTGGTGACCTACACTGTCTCTCCCTGACCACCGGCCAGCTCGTTTGGAAGAAGAATCTCGACGAGGAATACGGCCCAGCCCCCTTCTTCTTTGGGCGGGGTGGTAGCCCTCTCGTCCACGGCGATCAACTCATCGTCAATGTCGGCGGCCAATTTTGCGTGGGTGGCTTCGACAAGCGAACCGGCAAGCTGATCTGGACCACGAAGCACGACTGGCACGCCAGCTACGCCTCACCCGTGCCGGCCACGATCCACGGCAAGGACCGCGTCCTCGTCTTCGCCGGTGGCATGACCGATCCCCCCGCCGGTGGCCTGCTCAGTATCGACGCGAAAACCGGCAAGGCGGAGAGCACCTTTCCCTGGCGGGCACAGATGTATACCTCGGTCAATGCCGCCTCGCCGGTCGTCATTGGCAATGCCGCCTTTGTCACCGAAGGCTATACCGATGGCGGTGCCATGATCGACTTCGCTCCCGATGGCAGCGCCAAGCTACGATGGCAAGCGCGGCAATTCAGCAGCCAATTCACGACCCCGGTCGCCCATGAAGGCTACCTTTATGGGGTGTCGGGCACCGGCGGAACCGAGATGGTCTGCTACGAGATCGCGACCGGCCGCGAAATGTGGCGGGATGGCATTGCTCTTGAAGGCGCGCGCCTCGGACGGGCCAGCCTGCTCCACATCGACGGAGCCTTCCTGTGCCTCGGAGCCCAGGGGACCCTGCTCTGGCTCGACCTGAGCCCGAAAGGCGCCAAGATTCTTTCGCAGGCCCAGCTCTTCCTGGCGCCGGAAACCTGGGGCGTTCCCGTGGTGTCACGCGGACTCCTCTACATCAACCAGAACGCGATGGGCACCCGCCTAGTGTGCTACGATCTGCGACAATAGACTCAGACGGAACGGCACAATCGATCTGCCAGCGGACTACGAAGAAAAGCCCCCGAGCGCATTCCAGATTTTCCATTCCAGATTTTCAACACCCCGCCTCACTCCCTCATTTCATCTGGCAATCGTGATCCAAGAGTGACGAACCCTAACCGAATCCCCCTATCAAACCCATGATCCGCATCCTCCTCATCTGCACTACCCTACTCAGTATCTATCCCGCCCAGGCTGAGCCTCTCTGTTTCCTCACCTACAACGTCCTCTACGGATTCAACCATGGCAAGGCTTCTGAGATTGGAGCGAAGTGGATCGCCGAACAGAAGCCCGACATTGTCGCGTTGCAGGAACTCAACGGATTCAAGCAGGGAACTCTCGAGAAAATCGCCCAGAAGTGGAACCATGACCACGCTATCATCCTCAAGGAAAAAGGCTTCCCGGTGGGACTGACGGCCAACTCTGAGATCACCGTCATCGAGAAACGCCTCGACGGAATGTGGCACGGCTACCTGCACTGCAAGGTCAAGGGAATGCATATTTTCGTGGTGCACCTTTCCCCTTCTCAGCACGCCTTTCGAATGAAAGAGGCCAGCCTCTTGTGCGCGAAGGTCAAACCGCTCCTCGATGCCGGAGAATCAGTCCTCCTCGTCGGAGACTTTAATTGCAATTCCCCTCTCGACCAAAAGTGGCTCGACGCACGGCCCAAGGATGAAGAGGTCATCGACGAAAAAACCGCCAAACGCCGCGCCGGGAACACCGATCCGGACTCCGCCGTCATGTCCCAATTCCTTGCCCTCGGACTGATCGACCTCGTCCACGCCAAGCAACCCACCGCCGAACTCCAGCGTCTGTCTCTTATACACATCTGACGCTGCCGACGATCTACTCTGTGTAG